>SLST01000425.1 GCA_007130265.1 Spirochaetales bacterium | reverse complement strand
GGTTGTCGAGCGTCATGATCGCACCGATCACAAACCGCGACGAGACGAAGTCCTGCAGGAAAATCGGCACGTAGGTGTCGTAGAGCGGGCCCATCAGACCCATCGTGAAGAATCCGAGACCGATCAGTACGGTGATCCGGTAGAAACCCTTCGGGAGGGCAGGCTTGGTGTCGCTCATGATCGCTACTGTAGCCGGGATGCCCGCCGCGGGCAATCACTCGTGCGGTGTCCCGGGATCCCGTCCTTCGCGCCACGGTAGCCGGCGAAGCCGAGCTCCCAGGAAACGCTCTCCGGCACGGTGGAATCGTTCTTGACCGAGGTACCGCGGGGCGGTATGATCGGTGATCATCATCCACACTGTTTCAGAACGAAAGGAGTTCTCATGAAACACGCCAAAAAAGTCGGACTGCTACTCACTCTGGTAGCAGTCGCCTTTGTACTCTTCGTTTCCGCGGGCACGCAGGAAGCCGCAGCGGGTAAGAGTCAGGACGCCGGTACGCTCGTCGTCGGTATGCCCGGCGATCCCCGATCGCTCGATCCCCAGCGCACCAACGATCAGCCGTCGGCCCGGGTCATGAAGCAGATCTACGACACGCTGCTCTACCAGACCCCGGACCTCGAAATCACGACCAATGGTCTCGTTGAGAGCTACGAGATCATCAGCGACACCGAGTTCGCCTTCGCTCTGCGCCAGGGCGTCATGTTCCACAACGGCGAGGAGCTGACCGCGAGCGACGTTCAGTTCACCTTTGAACGAATGCGAGAGATCAACGCTCCAGCCGCGTTTCTCGTGGCGGCTCTCGACCGGGTCGAAGTGATCGACGACTACAATTTCAAGATGCACCTCTCCTTCCCCTTCGGACCGTTTATCACGCACCTCGCGCATCCGGCTACCGCGATTCTGAACCGTGTTGCGGTGGACGCCGGCGGCGAGGAGTACGCCCGCAACCCGGTGGGAACCGGTCCTTTCAGCTTCGTCGAGTGGCGATCCGGAGACTCGGTGACGCTGCGGCGCTTTGACGACCACTTCCGCGGTCCCGCCGCGAGCGAGCGCATCCGCTTCCGCATCATCACCGAAGACACGCAGCGCACGATCGCTCTGGAGACCGGTGAAGCGGACATCATCTACGACGTCGGCCCCAATGACTTTGAGGCCGTGCGAGAGCTTCCCGGTGTCGTCAGCTTTCAGACTCAGGGACTGACGACGTTCTACATGGGCTTCAACGCCCAGAAAGAGCCGTTTGACGATGTCCGGGTACGCCGAGCGATAAACCTCGCGCTCGACGTCGAAGCGGCTACCAACGTGGCCTTCCGTGGTTTCGCAACCGCAGCCCGCGGTCCACTTGCTCCGACGGTGCAGTTTGCCAACACCGATCTTCCCGGCTACGGGTACGACCCTGACGCGGCGCGGCAACTGCTTGCGGAAGCCGGTTACCCTGACGGCTTCTCGACGTCGATCTGGACCAACGACAACCCGGTACGTATCATGTACGCCGAAATCTTCCAGGAGCAGTTGCGTGCGGTGGGAGTCGATGCGAGCATCGAAATCGTTGAGTGGGCTCCCTATCTCGACCGGACCGCGCGCGGCGACCACGATATGTTCATGCTCGGCTGGGTGGCGGTTACCGGCGATGCCGACTACGGTCTCTACTCGCTCTTTCACTCCGACGAATGGGGTGACGCGGGAAACCGTACGTTCTGGGGTAACGACGAAGTCGACCGGCTTCTCGACGAGGGAAAGGCCAGTCCGATCCCCGAAGAGCGACGCGCGGCCTACCTGAGAGCCCAGGAACTCATTTTCGAAGAGGCTCCATGGGTATTTCTCGCTTTCCGCGATGATCTCGCGGCGACGCGTGATTACGTTGAGGGCTTCCAGCCTCACGCCGCCGGCCACCACGTTCTCTACGACGTCCGCAATCGATAGGAACGGGAAGAAACCGATACCGGCCAGACCATGCCGCCGAGCCTCCGGGCTCGGCGGTAGCTTGGTGATGTACCAAGGGATCCGCGGATTGGATTGACACCAACCGCGGATGCTCTGGTATATTTCCCACTCGAAGGTAAACCGCATGCACAGGTACATTTTCCGTCGCTTGCTTCTTCTCATTCCCGTTATGCTGGGAGTGTCGTTTCTGGTCTTCACGATCATGTTCTTCACACCCGGCGATCCGGCGAAGATCCTGCTCGGAGAACGTGCGCCTGAAGCCGAGGTTCAGGCACTGCGCACGCAGATGGGCCTCGACGATCCGTTCTTCGTCCAGTACGGACGGTTCATCTTCAATGCGCTCCGGGGAGATCTCGGGCGCTCGCTCACCACGCGGCGCCCGGCCGCGCTGGAGCTGTTCGCGCGTTTCCCCGCCACGATGCAGCTTGCGGCGATGGGGGTCCTTGTTGCGGTGTTGATCGGCATTCCTATCGGGATAGTTTCGGCGACGCGACAGTACTCGGTGTTTGACGGCGCCTCTATGGTGCTCGCTCTCATAGGCGTCTCGATGCCCAACTTCTGGCAGGGAATCATGATGGTGCTGCTATTCTCCATCGTCCTGCGCTGGTTTCCGTCGAGCGGGTACGGGACGTTTGCCCACCTGATCATGCCGTCGTTGACGATTGGAACGAGTTCAGCGGCGACCATCACCCGCATGACCCGCTCGAGCATGCTGGAGGTCGTCAGGCAGGACTACATCCGCACGGCTCGCGCGAAGGGACTGAGCGAACGCGTGGTGATCACGCGACACGCTCTGAAGAACGCGCTGATACCAATCGTAACCGTGATCGGCCTGCAGTTCGGGTACCTGCTCGGCGGCGCCGTTCTCACCGAGACGATCTTCTCCTGGCCGGGGGTCGGACGACTGATGGTCGACGCGATCCGCCAGCGCGATTACCCGGTCGTGCAGGGTGGGGTCCTTCTGCTTGCGCTGACCTTCAGCGTGGTCAATCTGTTGGTCGACGTGCTATACGCCTATATCGATCCCCGCATCAAGGCGCAGTACAAGTAGCGAGGTGAGGGCATGAAGACCGGATCTGACAACGTTGTGATCGCGGAGATCGACGAGCGACAGGAAGGGCTTGACAGCACCGAGGACAGGCTCAAGTCTGCCGTCCCGGCGGTTGCCGGTAGCAGGCCCAAGCGCAGACGCACGCAGTGGGCGGAAGTCTGGCGCAGGTTGCGGCGCAACTGGATGGCCATGTTCGGGCTCGCGATCATACTCGTCATCGTGTTCACGGCGATCTTCGCCGACATCATTGCCCCGTTCGACTACCGGGAGCAGAACCTGTTGCGCGTCGCCGACCCACCGAGCCGTGAGCACCTCCTGGGGACCGACGACCTGGGGCGCGACATTCTCTCGCGCATCATTCACGGCGCGAGAGTGTCGCTCCAGGTGGGATTCGTCGCCGTCAGCATCTCGCTCGTCGTCGGAGGCACGCTCGGTGCTCTGGCGGGGTACTACGGCGGCAATCTCGACAACGTCGTGATGCGGTTTATGGATGTCCTGCTCGCGATCCCGTCCATCCTCCTTGCGATAGCAATCGTGTCCGCGTTTGGCGGTGGTCTTGGCAATGTCATGATCGCGGTGGGAATCGCGACGATTCCCGTCTACGCACGCATCGTAAAGGCGTCGGTGATCTCGATCAAGGAACAGGAGTTCATCGAGGCGGCGCGCGCGATCGGCGCGACTGATCTGAGGATCATTGTCAAACACATTCTTCCCAACTCGATGGCTCCGATCATCGTGCAGGGAACACTCGGTGTGGCGATCGCGATTCTCTCCGCCGCCGGACTGAGTTTCATCGGGCTCGGCATCGAGCCTCCCACCCCGGAATGGGGAGCGATGCTTTCCTCGGGACGACACCTGATCCGGCGCGCCCCCCATGTAGCGACGTTTCCAGGGATCGCGATCATGATCACGATCTTTGCCCTCAACCTCCTTGGCGATGGACTCCGGGATGCGCTTGATCCACGACTCAAACAGTAGAGCACTTGAGTAAACGATGCACGACGTATTGCTTGACATCAGAGACCTTCGGGTCACCTACAAAACCGAAGAGGGCCTTGTCGTGGCCGTCGACGACCTCAACCTGCAGCTTCGCCGTGGCCAGACCCTTGGCCTCGTCGGCGAGACCGGGGCCGGAAAGACAACGACCGCGCTCTCGATCATGCAACTCGTTCCCAACCCGCCCGGCAGGATCGAGAAGGGTGAGGTTTTCTTTGACGGCGAGGACCTGCGCAAGAAGAGACCGGAGGATATCCGTAACGTACGTGGCAACCGAATATCGATGATTTTTCAGGACCCGATGACCTCGCTCAACCCCGTCCTGACCGTCGGGTTTCAGATCGAAGAAGCGATCATGCTGCACCAGCGACTCTCGCAGAGACAGGCCGGTCGCAAGGCGCGGGACATGCTCAAACTCGTCGGTATTCCCGAGGGCCGATCCGGAGACTACCCTCACGAGTTCTCAGGCGGTATGCGACAGCGTGTCGGAATCGCAATGGCACTCTCCTGCAACCCGGAGCTGCTGATCGCCGACGAGCCGACGACCGCCCTCGACGTCACGATTCAGGCGCAGGTCCTTGATCTCATGCGTCGACTG
>SLST01000355.1 GCA_007130265.1 Spirochaetales bacterium | reverse complement strand
GCTCCACAATCTCCGCCTCGTGGGGCCGATGCAGTGAGTTCATTCCCCCTCCCCCGCGCAGATCGCCTGCGCCTCTTCCGTCGTATTGCGCGGCTCAACGAACACCCGGGTCCGTTCCGGCTCGAGCCCGAACTCCACCGCCGCGTCGCGGCCCATCTCCGCGCTGGATATCTCGCCGCCGCCCTCGTAGCCGGTGAAAACGACCGTCGCGTCGTTCCCTCTCGCAAGACGAAGCCCCTCGCTCACCCGCGCCCGGGCCGAATCGCCCAGGCTCTGCCAGACACCGAGCGCCTCGTGCTCGGCAGGACCCGAGCCAAGCACCACGATGTACTGGATACCGACAGGCAGAGCCTCCTGCGGCGTGTAGCGTCGCTCGAGGCTCCACAGAACACCATCGGCAACTGGGGCGGTAGAGGCGAGCCACAGGAACGCGATTCCTCCACCCACCAGCCCCACTCCCAAACGCTTTGCAGTTTGCGGGCGAGAGCTCCGCCTGGCGACAAGAATCGCGACCAGACCCGCTGCGAGCGCGAGAATCGTCAGGGGAACCGGGAAGAAGAGTCGCGATACGAGCTTCCGGAGAGGAAACACCTTGCTCTTGTCTCAGCGCAGGAGCTCAGTCACGGAGCTCCTGCGAACCATCCGACGGCTCAGCAAGACGAATATCGACGCTCAGCGTCCGGCACGACAGGCCAACATCACGGCAGGCCCGGATGATCCGGTCTCGTTCCTCCGGACCAACATGGTTCGTCGGAAGGACGAGCTCGGTGACGCCCGCGTCCCTGATGAGTCCGGGAAGCGCGTCCAGCCCGCCCATCACCGGCACGCCGTGGAGCGAACGACCCCGCGAGCCCGGCGCGTCGTCCACCACCGCGACCGGCCGTAGATTGGACGCCTTGCCCTCGTCACGCAGGATCCGCAACGTGGACGCCCCTTCCTCGCCCGCGCCGTAGACGACGACCGGCGAGCCCAACACGCTCGCCGCAGTCAGCCAGGAGCGAAGACCACGGAAGCCGAAGCGCGAGAAGATCACGCCCAGGACGATCGCCATCCACGCGATAACGATCACCCCGCGGGAGACCGAGCCGAAGCCGTGGACCAGACCGAGACCTACGAACGCGCCGGAAATCGCGAGACTCACCGCGACGACAACACGCGCTACATCGTACGACCCCGCGTGCCGCCAGACCGCGCGGTAGAAGCCGAATACTGCGAAGACGGGGATACTGACCCCCACGACGACCGGAAGACTCACGAGCAGGAACCGCTCCTGCGACGCCGTGAGCGCCGACTCGAACCGCAGATGGTGCGCCAGGACGAAACCGCCACCAACAATGAGAACGTCCGCGACGATTGCCAACGCCGGCTTCCACGCCGGACCGAGGAGCAGGCGCGGGAAGGTGAGCGCGGCCGCAACCCACGAGCGGCGGCCGCCGGGCTCGTGCTCAGACTTCTCGTAGACCTCGAGCGTCCCAATCTGCACCGCGAAGATCACCGCGCCTAAGAACGTGAAGATCGTCAGCGAGACCCGAAGCCGGATGTCAGACGCGTAGAAGACCGGAGCGAGCACCGCGAACACCGCCGCGAGCGCATAGAGGAGGAGGACCGCCTGCTTCTCGCTCAGCCCCGCGTGCACGAGCCGGTGCGACGTGTGATCGCGTCCGCCCTGCGAGACCGGGCGATTGTGGAGCGACCTCACGACCGTCACGAGCGTCGTGTCCATGATAGGCACGCCGAGCACGAGGACCATCATGCCGATCGCGTTCAGCCCGCGCATCCCGAGCTCGGCCTGGATCATCACCGCGAGTGAAGCGAGCACGAAGCCGAGAAAGAGACTTCCGCAGTCGCCCATGAAGACCTTCGCGGGCTTGAAGTTGTAGAGGAGGAATCCACCGGCCGCACCGGTGACCGCGGCCGCCGTGACCGCGAGCGCACCGGCGCCCGCGATCATCGCCATGGCCGCGAGCGAGACCGCCGCGATTCCGGCGATTCCGGAGGACAGACCGTCCATGTTGTCCACGAGGTTCACCGCGTTCGTGATGCCAAGCACCCAGAACACCGTGAGCCCGACCGAGAAGACCTCTCCAAGCCCCGTCTCGAGACGCCAGCCCGCCGCCACCAGGAGCCCGGCGGCGACGAACTGGACGAGCAGCTTCAGGACCGGCTTCAGCCCGACCCGGTCGTCTGCGAATCCGGCCACAAACATGAGGAGCGCCGCGGCAAAGATCAGCAGATACTCGCCAACCGGGACCATGAGCAGCACCGTGACCCCAAACGCAACGAAGATGGCGATCCCGCCCATGAGCGCCGTGGGCGTAGTGTGCCAACGGTCGGCAGCCGGGTTCGCGACCCACCCACGAGCGCGTGCGAGGCGGATCACGAGGGGCGTCGCACCGGCAACGAACCCGAATGCTGCGGTCGCAGCCACGCCCGCGAAGAGGAGGATCGTGAGTCCCGAGGCATCCGCAACGGAACTGCGAAGCGTCTCGAGGAGCCGGAGCATCACATACCCGACGCGGCCGGCGACGTGAGCGCACGGCGTTCGGCAATCACGTCGTCGAGGATCTCATCGAGACTGGTAGAGGGTGCGTAATCGATGAGCTCGGCAAGAAGCGATGGATCCGGAGTGCGGCTCATCATATCCTCGTACCCCGGACCGTAGACGTCCTCGTAGGGAATATGGTGAAGCTCGCTATCACTGCCTGTCTTTACCCTGATTCGTTCCGCCAGATCGTTCATACTCACCGGCTTGCCGTTGCCTACGTTGATCACGCGACCACACGCGTGGTCCGAGTCGAGCAGACGTACTATCGCTTCCACCGCATCCGCCACGTGCGTGAAGCACCGAGTCTGGGTGCCGTCCCCATGGATCTCGATAGGGCGATTGGCGAGCGCACGCTCCACGAAGCGGGGAACGACCATCCCGTAGCGACCGGTCTGACGCGGTCCCACAGTGTTGAAGAAGCGGGTAACGACGACTTCCAGACCCTTTGACTCGTGATAGGCGAGCGCAAGGAACTCGTCGAGCGCCTTGGAACAGGCGTACGCCCACCGGCGGCGGCTCGTGGGCCCGATCGTGAGGTCGTCGCCCTCGGCGAGCGGCTCATCGCCATCACGACAATCCATCGTCTTCCCGTAGACTTCCGATGTTGAGGCGATGAGCACGCGCTTGTGGTGGTAGTTGCAGAGCTTGAGGACGTTCTCCGTACCCTGGACGTTCGTGACAAGCGTCTCAACCGGCTCTTCCATGATGAGCTTCACACCGACCGCGGCTGCCAGATGAACCACCCGATCCGCGCGCACGACGCACCCCTCGAGCGTGTGGTAGTCCAGGACGTTGCCGATCTTCACCGCGAAGTGGGGATTTCCCACGATCTGGTCGATGTTGTCCATCGTTCCAGTGGAGAAGTTGTCGTAGACCTCCACCTCGTGGCCTTTCTGAAGGAGGTACTCGGCGAGGTGACTTCCAATGAACCCCGCGCCTCCGGTTATCAGGTATCTCATGACACTCCCCCCCCTACGCCGCCCATACCGGCGTTCCATTGGTCTGAACGCCCCGCATCACGCCGCGACTGTCCACAATACACTGAGCCCAGGCGCCCAGCTCTTCGTAATTCACGACCCTGTGATTCGTTACGATGACGACCGCGTCGTAGCTGCCGATTGTTTCCTGGTCGAATCCAACCGACTTACGCCCCTCCCAGGCAGCGTGCTCACGCGTGTGAGGGACTACCGGCACGTACGGATCGTAGTAATCCACGTTCGCTCCGTAGGAGGCGAGGTGGTCCATGATCGCGAAGGCGGGCGACTCCCGGGTGTCGTCCACGTCGGGCTTGTAGGCAAGCCCGAGGCAGAGAACCCGAGCGTTGCGAAGCGCCTTGCCCTGGTGGTTGAGCGCCTCCATGGTCCGATGGACCACGTGCGCGGGCATCCGCGTGTTCACCTGGCCGGCGAGCTCGATGAAACTGCTGTGCACACCGTACTCACGCGCCTTCCACGTGAGGTAGAACGGATCAATGGGAATACAGTGTCCGCCAAGACCGGGCCCGGGGTAGAACGGCATGAAGCCGAAGGGCTTGGTACTCGCGGCCTCTATGACCTCGAAGACGTCGATATTCATCTTCTCGAAGACGAGCTTGAGCTCGTTCACGAGCGCGATATTCACCGAGCGGAAGATGTTCTCGAGGAGCTTCACCGCCTCCGCCGTGCGAGAGCTCGAGACCGGCACCACCGAAGGCACCACGGCGCCGTAGAGCGCGATCGCGACTGCCGCGGCAGATTCGTCGTCGGCGCCCACTACCTTTGGAATGCGTGCCGCATCGAAGTTCGGGTTCCCCGGGTCCTCGCGTTCCGGGCTGTAGGCGAGGAAGTAATCCGAGCCCGCCGAAAGGCCGCTGCCCTCGTTCAGAACGCCGCGCAGGAGCTCGTCGGTCGTGCCGGGGTATGTCGTGGACTCGAGCACGATGAGCTGATTCGCCCGCAGGTACGGGGCGATCGCGCGTGCGGTGCCCTCCACGTACGAGAGATCCGGCTCATGGTGCACGTCAAGCGGCGTAGGGACGCAGATGAGCACCGCGTCGGCCTCTCGAATGCGAGAAAAGTC
>SLST01000122.1 GCA_007130265.1 Spirochaetales bacterium | reverse complement strand
GTTCAGACGACAATCGACGAAGCGGCTCGTTCCTGCATGAATCTCGTTGCAAGGTCCCACTTGTAGGTGCATCCGCGCGGGTCGAGGATGGTGATTTTGAACAGGTGATCGCGGTGGTAGAACTCCAGATACTCATTGCTCTGGACATTCATGCCGACGATTCGGCCGATCTCGAACACGTCGCGAGCCCCGCCTCTACCCGAGAGCTCGATTCGCCCCGGGTACAGCTCAAGACGCCCTGTGCCGTACGCCTCGAGCGGCATGGACTTGTACCCGATCTCGACCTTGACTCGTTCCTCCGTGAACAGCGGAGTATCCTCCGCGGAAGTAACGAAGTCGTCGATGCGCCGACGCAGTTCCTCGATCTGCCAGAGATTCCACTCCCGGATCGTGTCGAAGCGGCAGGTCCCGGACACCGGCGTGAAGAACCCGTAGAGACCAAGGCGAACCGTGTAGCCGCACTCGCGGCATCCAAGGAGGTTCCCGCTTGACCGCAGGTTCGCGAACTCACGGCACTGAGGGCAGGTGAAAAGGGCGATCTCCGCGTACTCGGCACGATTCGGTCCGATGTATTTGTGCCGGTGGACGCGGTTGAACTCATAGTCGTCGTGATCGAGCAGCTCGAGAACCCGGGCGTCGATCTCCTGAGTACTCGCCTTCCGCAGTTGCTCGGGCGTGAACGCAAGGTCGTAACGGATGGTGATCCTTCCGCGTCGACGGGCCCTCGACCAGCGTGGTTTCGAGAGATAGGCCCCCGAGATTCGCGCGGTGACAACCGGGACCTTCAGCAGTTTCGCGAGCTTGGCGGTTGAGAAGTACATGGGCAGCGTGTGTCCGTCCCACGTGTTCTGGCCCTCCGGAAAGATGCCGACGATCCCGCCTGCTTCCTTGACCTTCATGATATTCTTCACGGTATCGAGATCCGACATCACCTTGGTCTTGGGGATGGAGCCGACGAGTCCGAGCCCGAACTCCACGAGCTTCGAGCGGAAGTTCGCGTCCGACACGACGTAGTGGATGACACCCGGGACGAAGTTGTTCACGAAGAAGGGGTCCCAAACCGACGAGTGGTTCGGCAAAACGAGATAGGGCGGGCGCAGCCGCCTGAGTAGCTCCCGATTCTCGGCGGTCACCCGGTACCGGCGTACGAGCCATGGCCCGAGTGTCAGGCGCAGCACTTTGTTGAGCGCCTGCGAGCCCCTGATTCTCCGCCGCGCGCGTCGCGCGTGGCGACGTCTGCGCGCTCGCGCCACTCGTTCGGATATCACATCACGCATAGAGCAGCCCAATTATAGACGAAGCTCCGCTTGAAGACCACCCCGTTTCGAGATTCATCCGCCGGCCGGCAGCTCGACCGCAACCCTTCAGATTGCCCGCGGCAGTCGAATCCAATATCCTGTCCCTGTGACGATCTCCGTTGGCCGTATCAACGCAGCGATGTACCTTGCGGTGTCGTTCGCGGTTACCTACATAGTCTTCGGCAGTCCCGCAGCCAAGGTTGATCCGGGTCTAGGCGACCTTCCCTTCTTCCTCATCCTTTCCGTCCACTACCTGTGGGGGCTGCTCCTCTTCCTCTCCTCGGCCGGCCCAACCCGTTTCTCCCGGGCGCGTTACCGTCGGACGCTTCTCGTCCCGGAGATGCTCGCCGCCGTTTCGCTGCTTTTTTTTCTGTTCACCTACATCTTCGCCCTGAACGCGAACATGGACTACGTCCACCGCTTCATCGAGAGCGGGGGGAACCTCCGACTTGCCCTCGATACGCGGACCGAACGGCTGCTCGCCTGGGTCCGGGTCTTCCCGCTCGTCGCAGTCAACCTCGCGACCTATCTGCTCGTCCGGATCGTCCGGCCCGAGCTTGTGCAGGCGACGTGCGCCATTCGGTCCCGACCGCCTGATACGGTCGTGCGCGCATGGGCTTTCGCGCTCACGCTCCTTTCGGCGTTCCTCGTGGCGATAGCCATGCCTTCGTTTCTCAGTCTGGAAGGGTTCTGGCCGCTCGGATGGATCGCCTTCGTCCCGCTGCTGATGGTGCTGCGAACCGTGCGATTCGGACAGGGAGTCTTCTACGGCGTGACCTTCGGGGTCTTCACGACGCTGCTCTCGAGCTACTGGCTCGGCACCTTCAGCCTCGTGTCGCTGCAGATCACCGTCTTCTTCTTCTTGATCTACTATCTGATCTTCACGCCGCTCTTTCTCTTGGCCTACCGACACGTTCGATGGGCGCGGTTTCTGGTCTTCCCGCTCGCCTTCACCCTCTTCGAGTATCTGCGATCGGTCGGGTTCCTGGGCTACCCCTGGGCGCTTGCGGCACACTCGCAGTACTCGGTTCTGCCGCTCATCCAGGTTACCGAGGTCACGGGCGTTTGGGGAATGAGCTTCCTCGTGCTGCTCGGCAACTCAGCGATCGCCGAGTGGCTCGGGAGCGCGATCGAACGTTCGTGCTCGCGGCGGACGCGGTTCGAACGGCAGACCGTCCTCGCCGTGCGACGCGACTTCCGCTGGTTGGCGGTGACCGCCGGTCTCATTGGCGTGGTGACGGTAGCCGGAGTTTTCATGCTGCGGGCAAACACCCCGGCGGACGCTCCGGCTCGTACCGTGACGGTCGCTCAGATCCAGCAGAACAATGATCCGCGCAAGAGCGACTACGAGCAGACTTTCGCCACGCTCGCATCGTTGACGGACTCGACGATGGGCGCCCGACCCGATCTCGTCGTCTGGTCCGAGACCGCCTTTGTCCCGAATATCCGGCGCTGGTCGGCCGATGATTCGGTGCGGCGATTCCATCGCCTCGTGCTCGAACTCCTCGACTACCAGCGTGGGCTCGGAACGTGGCTCCTGACCGGCAACGACGACTACGAGGTCGTCTCCGATGACGATGGCCGGGAGATCGAACGAAACCACTACAACGCCGCGGTGCTCTTCGATCCCACCGGCGAGAGGCGTGAAACGTACCGCAAGATCAAGCTCGTGCCGTTCACCGAGCACTTCCCGTACCGTGAGCAGCTACCCTGGGTCTACGAGCTCCTGCTCGAGTTCGACGTTCACTTCTGGGCCGAGGGGCGCGATCACACCGTGTTCGAGCACCCGCTCGTGCGGTTTTCAACCCCCATCTGCTACGAGGACGTTTTCCCCGATCTCGTCCGGACCATGGTTGCCGAAGGGGCCGAGGTGATCCTCAACATCTCCAACGACTACTGGTCGCTCGCCGAGGTCCAGGCGAAACAGCACTTCGTCGCCGGTCTCTTTCGCGCCGTCGAAAACCGAAGGCCGGTCCTCCGCACGACTGCGTCCGGGCTTACCGGACACATCGACATTGCCGGGCGCATCCTGCAGACCGCTCCGTACTTCGAGGAGGCCGCGATGGTTTCCGAGGTCCGCATACCGGAGCTGCGCACGACGGTCTACACGCGCCTTGGAGACTGGTTCCCCGGATCGTCAGGTACCGTTCTGGTTCTTCTCCTGGTCGGGACCGCCGTATCCGAGCTGCGTCGCCGTTCGCCCGCGCGAAGAGGTCGCGGCTCGCGGGACGGGCGAGTCGACTGGCGCAGAATCTGGGACGACGAGTAGCCGGAATGTTCTCGCCCCCGATGCTTGCGTAGCGGTCTCACAGTGATAGAATGATGGCGGAGGCGGTCATGCGGACGATGAGCAGAGTGATGGTCGGTGCCCTGGTCGTGTGGTTGGTTGCCGGGTGCGCTACGCAGGAGGAGGCTCCGCCGGAGGTCGATCAGGACGAGATGGTCGACCGGGAGGAGATCGTCGCGCCGCGAACTGATCTCTCGGAGACCGGCATCGCCGCCTTCCGAACCGCCGCCGGAACCGAATTCCGAACAGAGACGATTGTCACGCTGCCGACCGGTGGTCCGCCGTCGGGTCGACTCGTGCCGGCGAGCAGCCGAAGCGACGTGACGCTTTATGTCACTCGCGACGGAAGCGTCCCCTCCGCAGCGAACAACTGGGACGGTCCGATCGATCCCCTCGAACCACGCGCCATAAGTCGTCCTCTCGAGGGCGTTGCCTCGTACCGCATCGTCGCGGAACTCGACGCCGAGTACAGCCCGCCGTTCACTCTGACCGTCATCTGGGAGCACGAGGAGGATCCGCAGGTCGATGGCCCCGTCTTCTCCGTCAACGGACAGGAAGTGTCCGGTTCGGTCAGTATACCCGTGTCGGACGGCGCCAACCCTGCGGCGCGTCTCGCCGTCGCCTGCACCTACGTTTCATCGATGCTCTACATCACCCGCGACGGTACCGATCCCTCGGTCGACAACTTCTGGCGGTCACAGCCGTGCGATGGAACCTACATCTGGTCGCCGGAGCCGACAGCGGCCGAGTACCGCGCTCTGTCCGTCTGGCGCGGCGTCGGGGGCCCCATCGTATCTCTCGACGTGGAGTGGGCCGACTAAAGGCGGGTAGACGAGGCCGGGCAGACGAAGCGGCAAGTGGAAACCTACCTTCTCGCACCCGCCCCAGAGACGTCACCGATGACCGTGATCCGCACCCGCCTGTTTCGCCACTCATCGGTTCTGGACTGAGTGACCGGCCGCTCTGCGCCGTAACCGGCGGTCTGGATACGCATGTCCACCCCCTCGGCATCCAGTTCGGCCCGTAGACGATCGGCGACCGCCTGCGCGCGCGCGATCGACAACTCGACCCGCGACGCCTCGTTCCCGTAGTGTGCCGTATGCCCCTCTACCTCGATCCGCAGTGATTCGGCGCTGCCGCCGCCGTCGATCCAGCCGGCGATCCGGTCCGCGATCGTGGCAATCTCCTCCACCGCTTCCGGCAGCAGCTCAGCGCTTTCGGGCAGGAAATGAACGGTTGCGCGGGCGTCAAGCGCATCGGCCACGTCCCGGCTCGCTGCAACGGCCGGCAGTTCCCGTGCGGCCGGAGGCGTGGGTGCGGGCGGACGCACCTCCGGTGAACGTGCCGCGGGTGAGCGCGCCTCCGAAGACGGGCGCCCATCGCGCGTTGTGAGCCAACCATCGCCGGTCGCCAGCCACCACGCCCCGAAGGCGAGCGCAGCGGCGATGAGAAGCAGGAGTGCGAGCAGGAGCGTCGAACGACGATGGACGCGCATTGCCGGCGGGATCGGTGTCGAGTGCGCGGCGATGAGCTCGCCATCAACTCGAAGGGTCATAGTGACCTCACCGCGGACGTGCGCTGAGACGACGATCTGCGGCTGAGGATCGCCCTGTCCGAGCTTGTCTGCGTAGAAGGTGTGGACCGGTTCGCGCGTTCGGTCCCGCACGAAGTACACCTCGACGTAGGCTCTCTCCTGTGAGGGCAGCATCGTTGTCAGGTTCACGACGCCGCTTTCCCCCTCGCGAAGAGGAGCGATGCGAACGAGGCGGTCGTTGTCTGCGAGGACTGCTATCCAGCCGGCCACGATTCATTATCACGCACGAAGGGTCCGGACACAACACCCTGAGAGCAGAGTGCCGAGTCCGGCGGAATCACACCGTCTCGTCGAACGTCTCCACCACGGGCTCGTGCGGTCTCGTGATCCTGAAGAACGCCAGTAGCAGCATGCCCGCAGCGATCATCGCGAGCGACACGAGTTGCTCGGGCGTGAGATGAAGAGCCGACGTGGTGAACTGCGGTAAGGGCGGACGGTCGCCCAGCGTGATAGAGTAGCCCATCGCCTCGTCGGTCGCACGGAAGTACTCCGCGAGGAACCTGGCCATCCCATATCCGCTCACATAGAGCGCCACACAGAAGCCGGGGAACGGCCGCTTCGGACGGAAGGCGAACCAGAGAAGCATCCAGAGCACAACACCCTCGAGTAGCGCCTCGTAGAGCTGAGAGGGATGGCGGGGCAGGTTCACCATCAGAACCGTATCCGCCGGGTTCATCGCTTTCGCCTCGACAATCTCCGCTACCCACCCGCTTTCCAGCGGGTAGCGCCGCACCTGCGGGAACACGACTCCCCAGGGGACGGTAGTCACCCGACCCGCAAGCTCACCGTTGATGAAGTTCCCGATCCTGCCGAAGGTGTAGCCAAGCGGCGCTGCGACGGCCAATGTGTCGCCCCAGGCAAGAAGGTTGACCTTTCGCACCAGGGAGAAGGATGTGCTGCCGGCGATGACGCCGAGCAACCCGCCATGGTAGCTCATGCCCTGGATTCCCACGAAGGAACCGTTGCGAAAGGGCCACACGATGAGCCAGGGTCGTTGGAGATACCCGGCAGCCTCGTCAATAACCAGTGCGTAGAACAGGCGCGCTCCAAGAAGCGCCCCAAGGATCACCCAGTAGAAGAACGACGCGATAAGGTCGCCGTCCGTCGTCAGTCCCGAGCGACGCGCCTCGTAGCGAAAGAGCAGAAAGGTCGTTGCGAATGCCAGAAGGTACATGATCCCGTACCAGCGGATCGGAATGCCCGGTGCAATCTGCGGAGAAAGCCATTTCGGGTAGTCGAGCGCGGCCGGCGTCATCGGTTTCTCGCAGCCTCCTCAGCGATGCTACGCTCCTCTATGCGGCCGGTTTCCGGGCTGAAGCTGATGATGACGTTCTTCCTTGGAGTCGTGACCTCCATGTGCCGCCCGTGTGTTTCGATGACGACGCCCGGGTAGATGGTTCCCTTGACCACGATCTGCGATTCGTGGTGTTCCTCGAATCGCTCGCGATAGGTGAACACCCGCAGGCCGCGCTTCTCGAGGAGCTTGAGCATCTCCAACTTGCGGCGGTGGAGCTGATCGAGCGATGCCGACGCCGAATCGCGCTCGCTCTCGCGCATTGCAAGGTCAATGCGGGTGACCTCGCGCTTGAGTTTCTCCATTTCCCGTTCCTCGCGCTCGATCCGGTCGGCGATCAGGTAGTCCTGACCGAACTCCACGAGTGTCTTCACCCCGCGGTCGGACCCCAGGTTGTGCGTTTCGAGGCCCTCGCAAGCGCGGATACGCCCGCCGACGATCTTGCATCCGTCACCGATCATCCGGAGCTTGCCGTTCGTCTTCACCTCACAGTGCACCAGAGAGTTTCTCGCCTGGACGTTGCCTACCGCGAGGAGTGTCGTCTGTTCTGCGAAGGTGACCCCGATCGAGCCCCTGGCACGTACCACGGCCTTGCCGCCGCCCTTGACCCCCTGGTTGATCACGATGTTACCGTTGGCGCTCAGGAGTGCGGCCTCCACGAGCTCGGCGATCTGGATGTCGCCCTCGGCAACGACGTAGAAACCCGAGCGTACCGAGCCCTGTACCGTGACCGTGCCCGGAAACTTCACGTTGCCGGTATGCAGATCCACGTCGCCTTTCACGACGTACCCCGGTCTGACCTCGAAGCGGTTCTGCTCGAACACCAGCTCCCCGTCGACCTGCGAAGTCAGCAGTCGCGATCCGTCGGGCTCCTCGGTGACGGCTACGTTCGCTCCGGCGTCTACCTGTGTCGGATCCGATTCCTCGGGCCGCAACTTGGTGCCCAGGACGTCCCAGCCCTCGTCGATCGTACCCGCGGGTAGCCGCACCCGCGCGATCTGCGTTCCCTTCTGTACCGTCGTGATCCGATCCTGATTCCGGAAGTCTACGCGTCCGTCCTCCTGGACCGTCATGCCCTTCCCGGAGGCGAGCGCCACGAGAATCTCGACCTCGCTGCGCGTCTGCGAGCTCACGTGTCGTCCGCGGGCGAAGATCAGATCGTGGATCACGCGCCCCGAAGAAGCAAGCTCCCAGGCACGTGTCACCAGCTCTTCGCGGACGCCGCTGCCGACTCCTCTGGCCCGGATCGCATCGTCGATCTCCTGCCGTTCCAGGTTCCGTCCGGTCCCTTCGGCCGGCTTGATCGTGAGCAGCGCCGCCATCCGGTTCTCCGTCACGCGAACTGCGACCGACGCATCCCGGTGCGGTAGGACGCGCAGCAGGACGGTCCCCTCCCGCCATCCCCGGTGCAGCAGTCCGGCGCAGGTCGCGACGACCATGTGCCCCTTGCGTTCGACGTTCTCGTACAGCTCGATCGGCGGTTCAGGAGCGCTTTCTCCGGGTGTCTGCTGGCCGTACACGTCGACGCCCGGCTTGCCCGGCACTGCCGGCGAGACGGTCAGGACCCGCTGGTGCTCTTCGACCGGGCCCACATCCTCTATCTGCGCTGCCGGAAAGCTCGCCACGCTCTCGATGGCGCTGCGATCCTCAGACCCCAGCGCACGTCTGAGATGGGCGATGAGCTCCGCGGCTTCGTCGGCCGCCACGAAGCGAACACTGAAGTCGAGTGCTCGGGGCGGGCCGGGGACCGGCGCGCTGCCCTCCGCGAGGACGTATCCGATCAGGTCGACATCCGTGCTGCGGTAGTAGCGCGAGATGTCCGCCTTGATCCTCTCGTAGTCGAGCTTCACCAGCTTGCTCTGCTTGATCGCCGCTCCGAGCTCCTTGAGGTTGAGCGGCTTGCCGCGTCCCGTCCCCTTGTGGACGGTGAGCACCGCCTTCCGCCTGTCGTCCGAGACATAGAGCTCGAACGATGCGTCTCGATTCGCGGTGAGTGGCACTCTCTCCAGACGCCGGCGTGCGTTCCTCGCCTCATTGATCAGCCTGATGATCTCGTGAGCTTCCGGCAGTCGGTCGACCGGGTAGCCAAGACGCTCCGCTTCCGCGAGGACGTCCTCCGCGGTTGGAGCCTTCGCATGGGGGTGGCCGGGATCGAAACTGAGGAGGAGCGTGGCCATGTCGGGGGAAAGTGAGAGCTCCCAGTCGTGGGTCTCGAACGGCACGACATCGGCCCAGTTCGGCCCGACCCGGACAAACCCGTCGTACGCGGCGAATAGCTCGTCACGGCGACGTTCCACGCCCTCGCCCGGGTACCAGTACGGGTCGGCGAGAGCGGGAGGAGCGACGAGGTCCCCGGTGACGCTCCGGCCGGCCTGTCCGTCGTCCTTGCCCTCGACCATCCCGATCTTCTGGCCGGCGGTCGCGTACCCCGTCTTCTCCACCGTGGGGTCGACGTAGACGCGCTCGCGGCGAACGGTCTCCTCGGTGTACGTCACCTTCTCCTCGCGCGCCGGGAGAAAGGGCAGAGGCGGTTTTTTCGTAACGGTCTTCTCGCGCTTCTTTCTCTCCTTCCTTTCGACGGTGATCTCCGGCGGGGCGGCAGCGGCGAGCACCTCGTCGGCCT
This sequence comes from Spirochaetales bacterium, assembly GCA_007130265.1. Classification (GTDB taxonomy): domain Bacteria; phylum Spirochaetota; class Spirochaetia; order DSM-27196; family SLST01; genus SLST01. The sequence continues at coordinate 7,371 of SLST01000122.1, read as the reverse complement.
GGGACTGAAGATCGGAGGGAATCCCTATGTCGAGGTACCTCGCGCGCTCCGGCTTCGGGTCAAGCGGCTTTGTGCCACGGGCGATGACGAACGGCTCTCGCTTTCCGGCCTCAAGGACCAGCGCGAAGGTGCGGCGGAGGTCGTCGGGCTTGAACCCCTCGACGATGCCCCTGCCTCGCATCTCGGCGATCAGTCGTTCCGGGGTCCACGACTCGCCCTCACCCGGGGTGAAGGTCGCGCTCGCCTCGAGCTGCGAGTCGTCGAGCGAGATCTCCAGCGCGCCGTTTGCCACTACCTGTTTCGCCATGGTCCGGTGCCGACGTCGAATCCCATGCGCGCCGCCTTCACGATCTTCGCCTTCAGCAGATCATTCTGGCGCCGAAGCTGGTTGATCTCGATTTGCTGTGACTTCACCGTCTCGAGCAGATCGCCGTGGCTGAGTGCGCCGGTGCGAAGCAACTCGTTCACGTAGTCGCTCTTGACCTGAAAGTCCGACTCCGCCTCTGCGGAGGCCGTGGCGAAGCTGGTCTCCGCGTCCATCCACTCGTCGGAATTCTCATCCTCGTCCTCGGATGTCTCCAGTATCTTGTCGGCGATGCGCTCGACCGCTTGCGAGAGGACTGCGTCCGGCTTGTAGACGACGATCGGCAGGTGCGATCCGAGCGATATGTCCTGCAGCTCGTCACGGTAGACGATCCCCAGGTGCTCGAGCTCCACTCCGAGATAGCTCGAGCAGCTCCTGCGTAGCCTCGATGCCCGCTCGGCGTCCTTTGGGTCGTCGAGCATATTCATGACCAGACGCGGCCTGAACGATGCGCTCGCCTCCCGGTACCGGCCGATCGTCTGGGGGTCCACCTCCTCGAGCCGCGCAACCAGGTCCGGCAGGTAGACTCGCTGGATCTGCTCCGTGTCGCGCGTCATCTCTTTCAGGAGTTTCTCCGCGTCGCTGCCTCGCTTGACCGTCGTCGTGAGCAGCCGGTACAGCGCGTTCTTCACGCAGAGATAGGCGTTGACGAGTGCGGTAGGGGTGGGCGTGGTCACGATGATGCCGCGCCGCGAGAGCAGGAAGAAATCCATGACGTTGAAGCTCGTCCCGGCGCCAAGATCGAGCACGGCGATGTCCGCGTCGAGCCCGCGCAGGCGTCGCTGCAGCTTGCGCTTCTGCCCCGAGCCCAGATTGGCGATGCCGGGGATCTCACCGTCTCCCGGGATGAAGCGCAGGTTCTCGTAGTCGGTGTCTCTGACGATGCTCGCGAACTCCACCCGCGGATTGGTCACGAAGGCGCCGACTCCGGCCGTAACGCCCCGCATGCCCAGGATGAGGTGGAGGTTTGCTCCCCCGAAGTCGAGGTCTGCGAGCACGACGCGCCTGCCGGCGCGGGCGAGTACGATCGCGAGGTTCGCTGCGAGGAGTGACTTCCCCACGCCGCCCTTTCCGCTGGCGATCGGGATGATCTGCACTACCTCTCCTCCTCGGGCGCCGACGGCTCCGTGTCCCGGCCGGCGGTGCGGTCTGCGTCCATAGCCCGATATGATATCAGGGCCGCGAGGATGAGCAAGTCAACGGCGAGTATCCCGTAGGCGATGACGAATACCGCCCTCGAAAGCGGGTCGGAGGAGGGGCCCGCCCGTTCCGCGGTGGGAAGGTAGCTGCCTGTGAGCACCACGATGGTGTCCGTTACCGCCGCGAGCAGCATGCCGATCCGCATCAGCGGCAGGTAGTACCGTTCCGCACCCGAGACCAGCGTGCACCCGACGAAAAGTGCGATCATCAGTAGTGAGGGGGCGGCGATCCAGAGCAGTGCAGCATGAAAAAGGGGATCATCGGTGACGAGTCGGGATACGAGCAGGGCGACGACAACGAATCGGAAGAGGTTCCAGACGCCTCCTCCCAGCATGGCAAATCGATGACCGCCCATGCGGCGGAGTGTACGGGGCTGCCTCCCTGCGGTCAATAGAATCCGCCGTCGGATGGAAGTATACTCTAGGTGAAATGATGGAAACGAACACCGAAAAACACCAGGATTCCGCCCGGCTCAAGCGACGCGAGCGGGCGATCTGGGGGACTCTTACCGCCGTTCTGCTCGCGATTGTGCTGGCGATTACCGTCACACCCACGCTGCTCGCCGAGCAACGTTCGAATAGTGAGCGCGCGCTCGACGTTCTCGAGAGCGTTTTCCGCTTCATCGAGCGGAACTACGTCGATGAAGTGGATCCGGACGTCCTTCTCGAAGGCGCTCTGCGGGGCATGTTCGAGATCCTCGACGACCCTTACTCCGCCTACCTCTCCGCCGATCAGATGCGGGGCCTTACGGACACGACCACGGGAGAGTTCGGCGGCGTGGGGATGTACATATCGAAGCAGCGTGCCGCAGATGGCGATGAACGCTCCGGTTTCGTGGAGGTTGTGTCACCGATCGAGGACACTCCTGCCTTCCGCGCCGGCGTCCGTGCCGGAGACCTCATTGTGGCTCTGCGTGACGAGGTCGATGACGAGTTCGAGAGCACCGAGGGACTCTCCATAGACGAGGCAGTCGACCGTCTGCGCGGCGCCCCGGGCACGCTCGTCACGATTCGCGTCCGGCGCGGCGCGCGCGCGGAGTTTCCCATTACCCTCGAGCGCGCCGTCATTGAAGTGCCGACGGTCAAGTTCGCGATGATGCCCGATGATATCGGATTCCTCCGCGTGATTCAGTTCACCCCCCGAACGGCGGCGCGGATTGAAGACGCGATCGCCTACTTCGGCGAGAACGACTACCGCGGGATGATCATGGACCTGCGGTCAAATCCCGGTGGTCTGCTCGACGCAGTGATAGACGCGGCCGACCTCTTCTTCACCGGCGGCACCATCGTCGGCACCGCCGGTCGAATTCCGCAGGAGAACCAGCGGTTCACCGCGACGAGCGGGCGCGCCGTACAAGAGGATGTGCCGATCGTGGTGCTCATCGACGGCGGGTCGGCCTCCGCAGCGGAGATTTTCGCCGGAGCGCTGCAGGACCGCAGCCGGGCCTACCTGGTCGGCGAGACGACATTCGGTAAGGGGTCGGTCCAGCAGATCCGTCGGATCGCCGGCGGCGGGTTTCGTCTGACCATGTCCCGCTACTACCTGCCGAGCGGGAAGTACATTGACCGGGTTGGAGTTGAACCTGACTCGGTTGTCCGCCCTCCGCAGCTGACCGACGACCAGGAGGAGCACTACGCACGCCTGCGAACCGCCGAGCGTGTGCCGGAGTTCGTTCGAGAGAATCCGAGTCCGAGTGAGTCTCGTATTGACGAGTTCGTCGCAGCGCTTCAGGAAGACGGGTACGACATTCCGGATCGGTGGATCAGACAGATGGTCCGCGACGAGATCAACCGGCACAGCAACATCCAGGTCGACTACGATCTGGAGTTCGACGTGGTACTCCAGGAGGCAGTGCGGCTGTTGCAGAGCGGCGAAGTCTCTCGACGCTGATGCGACAGCTCCTCGTTCCCCGGGCTCTTCGCCCGGGGCAGCGTCTTGACCTCACCGGTAGCGACTATCATTACCTCTCTGTCGTCCTGCGCCTCCGTGCCGGCGACACGGTCCCGGCTCTTGATGCCGAAGGCTCCCGTTGGGATCTCCAGCTTCTCGAGAACGACGGATCGAAGCTTGTTGCCCTGGTCGAAGCCGGGGCGAAGGCCGGCGCGCTCGTCTTCCCACGACTGACGCTTTATCAGGCGATCCCTAAGGGGAGCAGGTTTGACGACCTCGTTCGGCAGCTCGTGCAGTTCGGGATCGACCGCATCTGTCCGGTTTTCACCGAGCGGACTGTCTCGCGACCCGATCGCGAAGGGACGCGGGTGGACCGCTGGCGGCGCGTAGCGCGGGAAGCGGTGCAGCAGAGCGGGGCGAATCGGCCGGTGGGAGTAGAGCCGCCTCAGGAGCTTGCCGAGATCCGGCCGACCGACGGGGCGCTTGCGCTCGTGCTCCATGCCGAACGGTGTCCGCTCGACCTGCCGGGTGATTACCCACTTGCACAGTCGACGCTGCACGGATATCTTGGCGAGGTTCCCGATGATATTGACCTTGTGGTGGGGCCGGAGGGTGGCTTCACCGACGCCGAGCTGATCGGTCTCTTCGGGAAGGGGTTCCGTCCGCTGTGGCTCGGACCGCAGGTGCTTCGATCGGAGAGTGCAGCCCTCTTTGCGGCGGCTGCCGTGCGAATTCTGGTGTTGGAGCGTGACCATTGGCAACCGAGAGGCGAGCACAGGTAGCGAGGCGACTCGATGTCATGAGGATCGGGATCGACGCGCTGGAGGAGGAGCAGATTGCTCCCGCGGTCGAGCAGCTCGTGGCAGCCGACAAGACGACGCAGATCGTGCTGCTGCGTTGGTGGGATTACATGCGCGCACGGGCACGCCGTTCCTACCGTGCCTTTCTGCGGGAGGCCGACCTGGTCATCCCGGTGTCACGTAGCCTCGTGTTCGCCGCGAAGCTGCTCCGCGGAACTCGGCCGGCTCGTTACATGCCCTTCGACCTTGTTATTCGCATGCTCGGGGCGCTCGAAGAGCGCTCGCACTCGTTGTACGTTCTTGGCGGCACGCCGCGCACCATTCGAGTTGTCGAACAGAACCTGCGACGGACATTTCCCGGGGTTCGTTTCGTCGGTCGCTACAGCGGCTACTACGGTAAGCAGCTCGAGGCCGATATTATCACCGCGATCCGGAAAGCCGCCCCCGACTTCGTGCTGATAGGGCCCGGTGTCCCGGGTGGTGAGCGATGGGTTTCGCGGCATCGTGGCTCACTCTGTCCTGGAATCTTCCTCGTGGCTCCCGACGTCTTTGACGTCTTTGCCGATCGTCGCCGAAGAGGGTCCCGGAAGGCCTTCCAACGGGGGCTCGATTTCGTTCCGGACCTGCTACGCAGGCCGTGGCGCATCCTGCGGTTCCTCGTTTATCTGTGGTTTCTGCTGACTCTCGGCGTCTTCAAGCTGTTCCGCCTCTGATGCGACGGCTTAGTCCTGCAGTCTCAGATACTCGTAGAGCTCGCGGAAGTACGGTCGGCGTATACGCTCGAGTGCCGCACCGAGGAGCCATCCCACCGGCCTCATGAGCAGGAGCACTCCCAGGGCGTCGGTGACGAATCCCGGCACAACCAGCAGAACCGCAGCGGTGAGGAGCGGAATCAGGCGCCTGAACTCCTTTGTCGGGTACGCACCGGCCGCCACCGACCGTCGCATGGACCGCAGCTGGGCACGGTAGGAAACCATCACCACGGCGATTGCCACGAGGCCTGTCGACGCCACGATAGCGAGCAGTAGATAGACACCCAGTCGGCGTGAGGCGAGGATCAGGACGTATCCGTCCGCGAGCAACAGCAATGAGGCAAGCAACCCCTGGACGAGCGTTCGCGCCACGACGTTCGGGTCGATGATGCCGTGCAGTACCGGATGACCAGCCATGTCGCAGCTTACCCATACGACGGGGGCCCGAACAGCACTTTCTCTCCCATTTCTCTTGACAGAAACCTCCACCAGAATATACCATATATTTCTGGAGTTTTTAGATGGCAAATATGGTAGTAGTCAACGATGATTCATCGTCGTACCGCATCATCAAGCAGCTGATAGGAACCCATCACCGCGTCGAGTATGCGGAGCAGCCGGTGACGGCACTCGACTACGTCCGTGAGAAGGGTCCGGACGTCGTCTTCCTCAACGTCGACCGTGGTAACGGCATGGATCTCCTCGCCGACATGAGCCGTGCGGGCAGAAGCGCAGCGGTCGTCGCCATGGTCGACCACGTTGAGCTTCGCCGAGTTGTCGACGCGGTCCACCGCGGAGCGTGCGACGTTGTCGCGCACCCAATCCAGATCCGCGATCTCCAGCTGGCCGTGACACGTGCGCTCGCGCGGCGGCAGGTTCCTGCCTTCGAATCCAACCAACACCTCGGCGAGATCATCGGGATGAGCCCGCCGATGGTTCGCCTGCGCGAAGAGATCAAGCAGGTAGCCGGAGATAGAGGGCCGGTGGTGATAACCGGTGAGAGCGGCGTTGGCAAGGAGCTGGTCGCCCGCGCCCTCCACCGCCTCTCGGCCGCCGGAGCCGGTCCGTTCGAAGCGAGAAACTGCGGAGCGTTGCCGGAGACGCTCGTTGAGTCGGAGCTTTTCGGGACCGAGCGCGGCGCATACACCGACGCCGTACGGCGTCCGGGCGCTTTCGAGCTCGCCGACGGTGGCACGATCTTCCTCGACGAGATTGGTGAACTCAGTCTACCGGCCCAGGTGAAGCTGCTTCGCATCCTCGAGACGGGGGACTACTACCGCGTGGGCGGTGCCGCGGTCCGCCGAACGAGTGCCCGGTTCGTCGCGGCTACCAACAGCGACCTGCGATGCCGTATGGAAGCAGGCCTGTTCAGGGAGGACCTCTACTACCGCATAACGGTATTCAGGATCGCGATCCCGCCGCTCAGGCAGCGTCGGGAGGACATTCCTGGTCTGGCTCATCACTTCGTTCGTGCCCTGAGCGAAGCCGGCGCCTACACCAGAGCTGAGGAGTTCTCGACGGACGCTCTTGAGCGTCTCGCGTCGTACGAGTGGCCGGGCAATGTCCGGGAGTTGCGAAACGTCGTATGGCGCGCGCTCGTCCACGCGCGAGGACCGGTCATAGGGGCAAGCGAGCTCGTCTTCGAATAGGGATTCTATCGAAGTGCCGCCGCCAGGACGACCGGGACCTCTGCTGCCTCGAGCGTTGCGGTGCCTATGTATGGCCCAACGACGAGCAGCCGTTGATTCGTCCTGATGATGCGGGGATCCGGGTCTGTCGGGAGGCGTTCGGGAAGGCGCTCCGCGTACTGTGGTCCCTCCACGAGTACGTAGACGCGGTGGACCTCAATCCGCTCTACTCCCACCCAGTTGCTCGAGACGATCTCGATGATCGCCTGGAATGACTGCGGCTCAGGATCGAAGACCTGGATGGAGGCCACCACGCCTTCGAGGATGAAGTGGCGTTCGGTATCTATGCGGTCGTATTCCTGGGCTTGGACGTACTCGGACAGAGTTCTGATGGAGACATCGAAGTCAATGACCCTCTCCAGATCACCGGGGATCGCCGACAGCCCAGCAGTCGCAGCCATGAGCACTGCGAGCATCATGAGCTTGCGCATGGGCTCCTCCTCGCGGCCTCGATTATAGCAGGTCACGGCTTCGGTGGTCTACTTCGTGGCGGAGTTTGACAAAGCCGTGCCGCTCTCATAATATGTGATCGGACAAATATGTAAAAAACCACGCCGCGTTGCGGGATCCGAAGGAGAACCATGGCTAATAACGACATTGTTGCAGGGTTCGACGAGGAGAAAGACGACAGCCTGAAGATCAAGCTCCAGCAGATCGACAATGTTGAGGGCGGGCTC
>SLST01000137.1 GCA_007130265.1 Spirochaetales bacterium | reverse complement strand
TTCACCTTGCCCGGCATGATCGAGCTGCCCGGCTGAAGCTCCGGAAGCACGATCTCCCCGAGCGCCGCGCGAGGGCCGCTCGCGAGGAGCCGCAGGTCGTTGGCGATTTTCATGAGGCTCACCGCGAGCGAGTTGAGCGCTCCGGCGAGCTCGACCTGCGCGTCGCGGTTCGCGATCGCCTCGAACCGGCTCTGAGCCGGCCGGAAGGGGATGTCGGTCTCCTTCGCGATCCCGGCGATTGCTCTTTCGGCAAGCTCCGGGTGGGCGTTCAGGCCGGTGCCGACGGCTGTTCCCCCGAGCGCGAGCTCCTCGAGGTTCGCCATCGTGCGCTCGATCCGTTCGGCGTTCTTCTTCATCTGGACGGCGAATCCGTCGAACTCCTGACCCACCGTCATCGGGACCGCGTCCTGCAGATGGGTCCGGCCGATCTTCACGACCCCCGCAAACTCGTCGGCCTTGCGGCGGAAGCTCAGGGCAAGCACCCGCACCGCGCCGACGAGGCCGGGAAGCTCCACGCGGTTGGCGATGTGGATCGCGGTGGGGATCACGTCGTTACTCGATTGGCCCCGGTTCACGTGGTCGTTCGGGTGCACCGGGTGCCGCTTTCCGATCGGGTGTCCGAGGATCTCGTTCGCCCGGTTCGCGATGAGCTCGTTCGCGTTCATGTTCCAGCTCGTGCCGCTGCCGGTCTGGAAGACGTCGATGGGAAAGTGGTCGTCCCACTGTCCGCGCAAGACCTCACCCGCCGCGTCGCGCACCGCTGCGGCGAGCTCCGTGTCGATGACCCCGAGCTCCGCGTTCGCGACCGCGGCGTGCTTCTTGATGAGGGCGAGCGCCCGGATCATCGCCCTGGGGATTCGATGCTCCGAGACCGAGAAATTCTCCACGGCGCGTTGGGTCTGCGCTCCCCAGTACGCCCAGGTAGGGATCGAAACGTCTCCCATGGAATCGCGTTCGGTGCGTCTATCGTCGGCCATGACTGCCTCCTTCCCGGATGCGCCTACAATACCCATGCGCCCGAGTGGACGGCAATGCGCAGATGAAGGTGAGCTCACCCGGCAAGCTCGCCGCGGCATCGCTCACTTGGTATACTACCCCTCAGTACCGAAGGAGAGACTATGGCACAGATCGGAATCATCGGCAGCGGAAACGTCGGTGCCAACACCGCCTTCTTCCTCGCAGAGAGGAACGTTTCCCATGTCTGCATGTACGACGTCACCGAAGGGCTGTCGACGGGCAAGGCGCTCGACCTCATGGAAGCGGCGCCGCTTCGCGGCTACCAGTACCGTCTGAAGGGGACCGACGATATTCACGAGGCGCTCGACTCACAGGTGCTTCTCGTCGCCGCTGGGGAGATCCGATCGCCCGGGGCACAGCGCGAAGACCTCTACGAGCGAAACGCGAAGATCCTCGACGACCTCGCGAATCGGCTCAGCGGATACTCGGGCGTCATCATCGTCGCGACCGAGCCGGTCGACCCCATGACGATGCGCCTCGTGGGAAACGGCTTCGACCGCAAGCGGGTCATCGGGATCGGGGGGGTGCTCGACTCCGCACGGCTTCGCGCGCTGATCGCGCGCGAGCTCGGCGCCGCGCAGGAAGACGTCAAGGCGACGGTGATAGGCCGACACTCGCACGACATGATCGCCCTCCCGGCGTACTGCTCGGTGGCCGGCGTACCGGTCACTACGCTCATCTCCGACGCACGCCTTACCGAGCTCGTCGAAGAGACCCGGCAGGCCGGCGATCGCATCGTCGAGCTCGCACAGCGGACGAACTCGTACTACGGCCCGGCGGCCGCGGCGACCGACGTCGCCGAAGCGGTCATCCGCGACACGAGGCGCATTCTGTCGGTATCTACCGTGCTGACCGGTCAGTACGGGATCACCGATGTCGCGATGAGCCTGCCCGCGCTGGTTGGAGCAGGCGGGATCGAACGCGTGCTCGAGCCGAGGCTCACCGACGACGAGCTCGCACAGTTCGCCAAGTCGGCAGCGTCGCTCAAAGCGCACGCGTAGGAAAAGAAGGAGCGACTCATGAAGAAAGTAGCAGTTATTGGAGCGGGCAACGTCGGCGCGAGTGCCGTCTACTACATCGCGAAGAGCAACATCGCCGACGTCGTCATGGTCGACGTCGTGGAAGGGCTGCCCCAGGCGAAGGCGCTCGACTTTCTCCACTCCTCTCCCTCGATCGGGTGCCGGGTGCGGATCGTGGGCACCAACGATTACGCGGAGATCGCGGACAGCGACGTCGTCGTGCACACCGCCGGTATCGCGCGCAAGCCGGGCATGGACCGGATGGATCTTCTGAAGACGAACGTCAACATCGCGAAGTCCGCCGCGCAGAACATCAAACGCCACGCGCCGAACGCAATCGTGATCGCGGTCGCGAATCCGCTCGACGTGATCGCGATGGCGATGCTGCGCGAGACCGGCTTCCCCAAGGAACGCGTCGTCGGCATGGCCGGAATCCTCGATTCCACGCGCTTTCGCTACTTCATCGCCGAACGCCTCGGCGTGCTTCCGAGCGACGTCGACGCGATGGTCCTCGGCGGGCACGGCGACACGATGGTCCCCGTTGCCCGCTACACACGCGTCGCCGGATTCCCGCTCTCCGAGCTCCTCGGCGAAGAGGAGATCACCGCGCTTTCGGATCGCACGCGCACGGGCGGCGGCGAGATCGTGAACTACCTCAAGACCGGAAGCGCCTACTACGCGCCGGCGGCGAGCACCGCGAAGATGGTCGAGGCGATCATTAAGGACGAGAAGTGCGTCGCACCGGCGTCGGCTTACCTCGAAGGGGAGTTCGGCTACGAGAACATCTTCCTGGGCGTGCCGGTCGTCCTGGGCAGGAGCGGTGTGGAGCAGATCCTCGAGCTCGAGCTGAGCGCCGACGAGAAGTCCGCGCTCGACAACTCGGCCGACCACGTCGCGCAGGGCGTGAAAGACCTCGACTCGATTTCGTGAGGCGGCAATCGTGATCCCCATCAGGGACTACGTCCGAACGAAGTCGTTTCCCCTCGTCAACGGCGTATTCATCGCGGTGAATCTCCTTGTTTTCGTGCGTCAGCTTCTCCTGCCGCAGCCTGAGGCACTCGAGTTCGTCATGGAGTACGCCTTCGTCGCCGACCGGTTTCTCGCCTCACCGGTCGACTACTGGTTCACCCCGGTCACTACGCTTTTTTTTCACGGCGGTTTCGTGCACTTCATCGGCAATATGCTCTTCCTGCTCGTCTTCGGCGACAACGTCGAGGACGCGCTCGGCCACCTGCGCTATCTCGTCTTCTATCTCGCCGCGGGGGTCTTCTCGCTCGGGGTGCAGCTCGTGGTCTCTCCGGAGCTGTCGGTGCCGGTGATCGGGGCGTCAGGCGCGATCTCAGCGGTGCTGGGGGTCTACCTCGTGCTCTACCCGCTCGCGCGGGTCACGACGCTCATTCCTGTTGGGATCTTCCTCATGCCGGTGCGGCTGCCGGCCTTCATCTTTCTGGGGGTCTGGGCGCTCGTGCAGTTCTTCTCGGGCTACTTCGTCGTCGTCGCAGGCGCCTTCGATGCGGTCGCCTACTTCGCCCATATTGGCGGGTTCGCCTTCGGCTTTCTCCTTGGGCTCCTGGCGCGAAACCGGCTCATAGACCGGTTGCGCCGCCGCGGGCACGTGCCGTATCGGCGACGGTAGACTACGCACGGGTGTAGACTGCGCTCGGCGCGGTTCCCCTGCGCGCCGTGATCACACCAGTTCCTTTCGCATCCAGACGAGCGATTCGCCGGGCGGGAAGTCGGTGAGCTCGCCCACGATTTCGTACCCGCGGCTGAGGTAGAAGTCCCTTGCCTGGAAACTGAAGGTTGAAAGGCGTACCCGGCGCGCGTCGTTCTCTTTCGCGAGTCGTTCGAGCTCGGCGAGCATTGCGCTTCCATGACCCTGACCGCGAAGCCGCTCGTCGATCCAGAAATAGCGGATGTCGAGCCAGTTCCAGTAGACCGACCCCCGCACACCACCGATCCACTGGTCCTCCTCGGTGAGCATCACGACGATCTCACGGACGGCACCGTGGCGGCGGATGCGTTGGAAGTGCTCCGATCGCGCCGAGTTGTAGCTCTTCAGCCGGTCGAGGATGAAGGCGTTCGCATGGTGAACCGAGCGGTCCGCTGCGTTGCCGGTGATCACCTGCATCGTGACGCCGGAGGTTCCGCCTGCAGCTCGAGAAGGCCTGATTCGTCCCGGCCACCGAAGCCCGACGTACCGCTCGTCGAACCCCTGTTGACGCCAGAAACTCACGGCCCGCTCGTTGCGGCTCAGCGTCTCGACCTCCATGGGTTCGCCGCGAAACTCGGTTCTCAGCAGCTCCGCGGCCCTGGTGCCGAATCCCCGGCCGCGCAGGCCGCGCAGAACGAAGAGCTGGCGCAGGCGGAGCGGCGTGCGATCGGTGTTGACGACCGCGTATCCGGCGATCCGTTCGCCTCCGTTGCTCGGGCCGTCGGGGGCCACGAGGCAGAAGACCTGGTGCCCGTCGTGACCATCGATGAAGGTGGCCATTCTCCGGCGTACCTCGCGTCGGCCCATCAGCTCCTGGTACCCCTCATCCTCGCGGAGCTGGAGGTTGAGCAGCGTCAGGAGCTCGAGGTTCTC
>SLST01000131.1 GCA_007130265.1 Spirochaetales bacterium | reverse complement strand
CGTAACCGGGCTGCTGGCACTCGGGACTCCCCGTCAGGATGCCTACGGTCAGTTCTACAATGTGCATCATCCGGTCGCGGGATCGCAGTGGGAGCACGAGCTTCGCGAGCTGGTCCGGAGACACAATGCCTTGCCGGTGAAGCCGGCAGTCTGCCTGAACGCGGTATACCCAAGCTGGGACGATATCTACGCGGACGCATGCCTGCTCGATTGAGCGGCGGCGGCTCACCAACCGAACCAGGAGCGCATAGTGCAGCAACCGAACATCATCTTCTTCCTCGTGGACGACATGGGATGGCAGGACACGTCGGTACCGTTCCACACGGAGATCACCGAGCTCAACCGGCGCTACCGCACGCCGAACATGGAGCGGCTCGCGGCGGCAGGAGTCAAGTTCACGCAGGCGTACGCCTGCCCGCTCTGCTCACCGTCGCGGGTCAGCCTCATGACCGGCTTGAATGCGGCGCGGCACATGGTGACGAACTGGACGCTCCGCAGAGACCAGGAGACCGATACGGCGAGGGACGACGTGAGATCGGCCGACTGGAACGTGAACGGGCTGTGTCCTGAACCGGGCGTGAGCCGGACGGTACACGCAGAGACTCTCGCCGCACTGCTTCGGCAGGCCGGGTACCGGACTATTCACTGCGGTAAGGGACACCTCGGCGCACACGGCACTCCGGGCGCTGATCTGCTCAACCTCGGATTTGACGTCAACATCGCCGGCCACGCCGCCGGAGGTCCTGGCAGCTACTACGGCATACACAACTTCAGTGCAGCCTGGCGTGGCGGCGACCGGATCTGGGATGTGCCCGGCCTGGAGAAGTATCACGGTCAGGACGTGAACCTGACGGACGTGCTGACACGCGAAGCGATCACGGAGATCGAACGATCGGTGGAGGACCGAAGGCCGTTCTACCTCTACATGTCGCACTACGCGGTTCACGCGCCGTGGGAGAAGGACGACCGGTTCTACCGGCCGTACGAGGAGTCCGGGCTGCCCGAGTTCGAGGCGACTTACGCCTCCATGCTGGAGAGCCAGGACGATTCGCTCGGCGAGATCATGCGGTCGCTCGAACGGCTCCAAGTCGATCAGAACACCGTGCTGGTGTTCATGACGGACAACGGGCAGCCGAAGCAGGTCCCCAGGAACCGTCCGCTGCGCGGGCACAAGCTCACCCCGTACGAAGGCGGTGTCCGGGTTCCTCTCATCGTCAAGTGGCCGGGCATCGCGCGGCCCGGATCCGTCTACAGCCGGACACCGGTGATAATCGAGGATATCTTCCCCACCTTCCTCGAGCTCGCCGGAGCGGCGCATCTCGTTCCGAAGGACGGGACCATAGACGGCCGCTCCTTCGTGCCGCAGCTCGACGGCTCGCAGTGCGGACACGCCGGGCGCGCCCTCTACTGGCACTACCCGAACACCTACGACCAGCCGCCGTTCAGCGCAGTGAGGTATGGCGACTGGAAGCTGATCTACTTTCACGCCGACCGCAAGTTTGAGCTCTACAACCTGCGTGACGACATTGGCGAGCGCCACGAGTGCTCGCAGTCGAAGCCCACGGAAGTCCGGCGTCTGTCACGCCTTCTGACACGGCACCTCGAGGAAACCGGCGCGAAGATGCCCGTGACGATTGCTACTGGCGAGGCGGTTTCCCTGCCTGACGGCGTGATCAGCGGACTCTGACGGAAGAGCCCCACAAAGGCGGGGGCGGAAGCTGGGCACGCTCAGCGCCGGCCCGGCGCACGGTCCGGGCCATGTGGGCAGAAGGGCCGCAATGCGGCGGATTGGCAGAGGCGCGCGTTGCAGACACACTCACCGCTGCGGAACGGAGACCCCCATGATCAGAAACGGGCTCGAGCGTTCCAAGCGACACTCCATCGTAGTCGACACGCCCGCGGTCAACTTCTTCGAAGGCGCCCTGCTCGGCAAACGGCGGGCTTGGAGTGGTCGTGATGACGCGCCCTGACGGCGTCGTCCTGCACTTTGGACATAACAGCGTCTGGGACATTCGCGTGGCGGAGACCCACGCGAACGAGTTCGGCACCTTTGCCGAGGTGTTCGAGAAGGTGAAGGCGATCCCGGTCGACCTCAACGCGCTGGAGGAGGACCCCTGGTACCGGGACTACCTTCGGATGACGCAGGAGAACTACCGGGCGCCCTATCCCCGCCCCTTTCCGTGCGGATCGCTGCTGCTCGGCTTCGACCGTCGGCGTGTCGAGCTGATCGGGCACCACATAGACATCAGCTGCGGTGTCTGCACGGTCGATATGCTGCGGCGGGACAGCGGTGACGACATCCGACTCGTGATCTACACGGAAATGGATCGCGATCTCCTGTGGCTGCGTACGGTCGACTGTGATGGAAGAGCAGTGCCGTCGCCCTTCGAACGCATCCGCCTCCTGCCTGACCCGGACACCCCGAAGGACCTTCCCCGCTACGCGATGTACGGGGCCCCGGGTCGCGACACCTTCGGGTTTACGCAGGTGCTGCCCGCGCTCGAGCCGGACCACTACGATGAGACCACCGGCAGTCCGCACGACCGGGCATTCCGCCTTGCCGTCCGGGTTCCGGCAGCCATGACCGCCTGGCAGCCGCAGGCGAGCTACGGCGTCGCGCGGCCGGTCGACCCGCTCGAGCGAGCGACGCCCGGCCGGAAAGCGCTCGTCTGCTGCGTGCAGCTCGACCACGGACCGGCTTCCGCGGTGCGCGCGATGCCGTTGGCCCTGCCTCCGGAGGAAGAGCGCGATCCGGGCGAGGCGCTTGCGCGATCGGCATGGGAGGCGTACTGGAACCGGTCGGGCGTGGAGTTGGAGGACGAGCTGCTCGAGCGCGTCTGGTACTGGAACCTCTACCTGTTCAATTGCGCGGTCAGCCCGGACGCGACGTGCCCGGGACTCTTCGCGAACTGGAGCTACCGGGGCATCGGCACGGCGTTGCACGGTGACTACCACATGAACTACAACACGCAGCAGCCGTTCTGGCTCGCCTTCTCGAGCAACCATGTGGACAACCATCTTGCCTACGCCAACCTCGTGGACCACCTGCTGCCGATCAGCCGCGGCTGGGCGCGCGACTACTACGGGCTGCGCGGCGCGCATTTCCCCCACTCGGCGTACCCGACCGAGATGAACATCATGCCCTACCCGGTGCCCCACTGGGGCAGGGAGGTGTGCGAGACTCCGTGGACGGTGCAGAGCCTCTGGTGGCATTGCCGGTATACGATGGACGCCGATTTCCTGCGCACGAGCGCCTTCGGGCCCATCCGGGAGGCGGTCCGTTTCCTGACCGACTACATGATGCGTCCGGAGGCTCGCTGGGATGGGCGCTTCCGCATCTTCCCGACGGTCGTGCCCGAGCTCTATGGACTCACACCGGGACTCACGAAGAACCACGACTGTCTCGTCGACCTGACGCTGACGAAGCTCGTCTTCACGGCCTACCTCGATGCGATCGCTTTCCTGGGGTACGAGGAGCAGGAGGCCGAGCTCGTCGGGGAGGTCCGAGAGGTGCTCGGGTCGTTCCCGGACTATCCCACGGCCGATACGGAGAGCGGTACGGTCTTCGTTTCAGTCCCAGGGGAGGACCCGGAAGTCGTCTACAACACGCCGAACAGCGTCATGACCGTCTTCCCGGGCGAGGACCGCGGGCTGCACTCATCGCCGGAGGACCACGAGGTCGCGGCGAACTCGTTCCGCCGGCACCGCAACGAGGACGGCAACGAGCTCGTCTTCCTGAACCTGCAGGGCGCTCGCCTCGGTCTGCTCGACCTCGACCGGTTCAAGCGGCAGATCCGGTATTGCCTCCTGCCCAACGGCGTGTGCCAGGACATGGTGCTTCAGGTGCACGGCCGCTACCAGGACCTGACGCCGAATGACTTCATGAGGCACATGGGAATCTGGTTCGAGTACCTCGCGCTGCCGGTGGTGATCAACGAGTGCCTGCTCCAGAGCTACCCGGGCACGCTGCGGCTGTTCCCCAACTGGCCGCTGACGAAGGCGGCCGAGTTCGAGTCGCTCCGCGCGGTGGGAGGGTTCCTCGTGAGCGCCGCCTGCGCGGACGGCGAGGTCCAATGGATCAGAGTAGTGAGCGAGGCGGGCGAGACGTTGTCAATCCACTCGCCGTGGAAGCCCGGCGAGATCATCACGCGCGAGACGCGGGGGGAAGAGGTGATCACGCTGACCGCGTAGCGACCAGGCGCCTTTGCGGAACAGCCGAGCCGGCGGATCGGCCTGACGTTGTCGTGGAAGAGCATTCGCGTCTCTCCGGCGCCGCTCGCTGGTCGTGGTCCGCCACGAGGGTAACGACCGGGCAGTCGCTTCCGCGCATGAGACGGTCGAACGTCCGGCCTCTCTGTCCGCGAACCCGCTGCGGGTGTGCAACACGAGAGCAGGCCGTCTTCGCTCCTCATTGCGTCTGCATGTATCGTCAGAACCCAGGCCATGGTAGTACGGGCCAGAGCGCGTCCAGTCTGATCGTCGCTTCAGACGACGCCCTCGAACTCCTTCTCGGTACCGACGATGAGATTCGCGAGGGCTTCAAGTTGCCTCATACGTTCTGGCGTGATACTCGGCGTGGGGATGCGCGTAACGTGCTTTACCGGCACGCCAAACATACCTACGATGATCTTCGCGCT
>SLST01000241.1 GCA_007130265.1 Spirochaetales bacterium | reverse complement strand
GCAAGGCGTTTGATCGCGTTACCGACATCACAAAGCGCAGAACCTAGCAGGTGGGGAGCAAAACGCCAGGGGCCGAGTCGAGTGTAGCGATCCGCAAGGCGTTGCCAACGGCTGGTGATCTGTGAGTGTGTTGCTCTTTGCGCTGAGGCTAGAATGCTTTCGATAGTTTGGATGCTGAACATGGGCAGGTTCGGTTTTTCTTCCAGTCCAAGGTCTTTCAGCATACGCTCAGCTCCCGCCTGAAAATCCCGTTGGTCAATGCGTGGCGCTTGTAGCGCGGTTAGGCTATCGGCAGCGCCGCGTAAGGCCACTAGAAAATCGGGATCTGATGATGCTTGACTTTTCCAATGCTTAAGCATTTCGAATAACCATACCTGATGCTTTTCTGCATGAACAAACGCTTTGCGATAGATGTCGGCGTAGGACTGCTCGAAGTCATGAATGCCGTAGATTGCTTGACTGCGCAGATAGGGGTAGCCTTGTGCCGTCATACGCTCAAGGGTGGTAAACTCTGGGCGAATCTGCTCGCGGTGTTCTGGAAGGCAGGTTACAGCTTCTTTTAGATATTGAATCCGATAGCATCTATGGCTAGCCCATCTTACCCGATGTGTGAGTTTATCAAACACCCTGCCTTCGATCTGGAAATGGTTCGATGGCATGGCGGCTGCCTCTGAAAGTAGCCCTTGAATGGCTTCTTTACTCAGTAGTACGTCTGCATCTAGCGTGACCATCCAGTCGGCGTTGCTTTCAATTCCGATCTGGTAACAACGACGAAGGGCGGCTTCAAAGGGTCGCTCGTTGACGATGTGTAAACAGCTTTCCGGCACTTGATTGAGAACCAGTGACTTGCAGGTTTCAAAAGTGCGCTCGCCAGCGGTGCGGATAACAACGATAAATGAAGGCATGGAAGAAAGGTATATTCACTATGTATCGATAATTTAAGGATAGTCGTTTTGTATCATTAGAATCAGTCATAATGTTTTTTGGTTAACGTAAAAGGTGACGTTACGTCCTAAAATCCAGCGACAGACCGTTTGTTTGAAACGATCTAGGTAGCTAGATCGTGGTGGAGAAGTATGGCCAATCCAATCTCCGACCATTGTCAGCGGTTGGTAAGAAGGCATCTGTGCTCGCCACCTTTCGGGATGACGTGAACCAACAAAAAACAGATAGACCGCTGCGTTGAAGTCATCGTTGCATGCTTCATAAATAATGTCCAATCCGTTTTCCTGAAAAAGTTGGCGTAAGCCTGCTGGACAAATACGCCAATAATCCTGATACCCATCGGTGTCGTGTTGAACTTGGGCAAAAGGCACAACAACAATAACTATATCTTTAGACAATCGACACAAATTTTTAAAGGCTAAACGGATATCAAAAATATGCTCTAAAGCGGTATGATTAAAAACTACGTCAAAGCGAGACTCTAATTCAGGTGTTAGCTCTTGTTCTAAGTCAACCAAATACTCATTACTCCGTCCTTGAAATCCGCGAAAAGCACCGGGGGCGTAATTAGTCAAATAAAAACTAGATTTATTAGTAAAATAATGATCATAGGTACTGCCCTCTTTATCAATATTCTCCCCGGCTGATACATTAACAATATCGCCGGTGAACAGATAATCAATTTTCCGCAATTCCTCATTAGACCAATGCCGAGCGAGGCGAAATTTTCTATCTATGACTTTCATGTGTCTATGCCCATGCAATTCTGCTCTTGGAATTTTAAGTTATAAGCCAAAGAAGTTAATAATTGTATTTCCTGTGATAAATCTTCAGTACCTTGAATATGTCGTTCTAGAATAGAATATGGATCAAACCAATCAATAATACCAAATTTTTCCAATTGATTAATAGCTGTTTCAGCTAGTGCTATAAAATCTTCACGTTCACGATAAGCTTGTACGAAGTCAATGTAATTTATACTTGAATTTAAATTTTTGGTAGTTTTAGCGTGAAAATAGCCAAGTGCTATTGCGGTTTTTTTCTGAATTTTTTTATATACATTAAGTATCTTCCAGTTTAGGTTAGTCACAAGATAGCGAGATGGCACGGATTTCGTCTTTATGCTAAATAACTTAGAAAATTGATATAGCATAATTTGATGATATAGTTTGCAGCCTGATCGTAAAAATAGCGGAGCACACAACATGAATCTTACCCAATCAGGATCAGTAAATGGAGTCAATACATTATTAAAATTGCCAACTACTGCTTTATTAATCCAAGCACTCTGCCTGATAGCCAAATCCAGTTGTTCTGGATAAGAAATAATATTGTTATTATCTATAAAAGGTGTTTGAGGCAAGCTGCTATCAGGTAAAAATTTTGTGTCACATAGTGATTTATTTTCTTTTCGATTCCATTTATTATAATTTACAAATACTTGTCTTGCTTGATTCCAAGATAGAGATTCATGGCCTGGCAAATAATGTGATCCTGCTATCTCACCTCCGAGAAAACCTGACCAATAAGTAACAGGCTGGCTACCAAAGTTATTTTTCAGCATATGATTATAATATGCAGTAATCAACTCTACCCATGTAGCACCAGAAACATATGCAAATTTTAAATCTGACTCTTCTATCTTGAGTTTGGTTAAATCAAAAAGCTCATGCTTTACTTTTAAATGCTTAGCGACTAGCTTGGGAATTTCGTAGTCAAGTGTTCCTGGTGTTCCATAAGTAACAGCTATTATTTGCTCTTGAAGGCCGGCATCTATCAGATGCGCAAGAATCAATCTACTGTCTAGCCCACCGCTTAAAGGGACAATCTGTAGCCCTTGCGCCAATAATAACTGGTTTTTAAATACTTTCCGTAAGATCTGATCACCTTGACGAACTGTTTTTTCTAAGCCAATTTTTGAAAGGTATCCCTTTAAAGAATAACAATAAGCTTCATCTTGTATGATTGGATCTAAATACCGCGTAGATGCTCGTGGTAAATAACCATACCAAAGAAAAGCATTAAGATTTTGGTGACTTATCATATTTATAATTTTCAGCTCTATAATTCATGTTGTATATTATCTATAAAAGCTAGAGATAATTTTATTCGGTATAAATATATACACTATTCTAATACCCACTCAGCATCACTCACTAAAATACCTCGACCTCCAGTTAAGGCTATATACATCTCGTTCTCAATAATAGCCTTAAAAGATAAAGCATAGCGCAATGTATCTAAACGAACATTTTTACCTACTTTGATGTCTATGGAATAAACATCTGTCATAAGCTGTAGCTTAGGAATTTTCAAAATCAATCTATGTAAACCATCGAATGAAATACTTTCTGTTATACCATAGGTACAAAATGTCATAATTTGCACATCACTGCTAGAAAGTATTTCTACTGTAAATCTAGGGCCATGTACTTTTTCAAATGCGATGAAGTCAATAATTATGGAAAAGGACTCCATTACATTTAATACTTTTGTGGATTGACCGTTCTTGTTAACTAAATCTACAGATTTAATCCGTATTTGTCCTGTTCCTAAACGATCCTTATATGAAAAATCAACTATCTTTTTTATATTTGGTTGTTCTTGGGCTAGTAGTGCATGATAATGAGCGATTGCTTTTTTTGACTCATCAATAACAGCTATTTTTCCTTTGTTAAGAACAACAACATATGTACACATTCTTTCTATAGCATATGGGTTATGCGAGACTATTATAAAAGATGTCCCTTCATTCTGAATTTTATATAAAAAATCGAAACATTTTTTTCTGAAAATTTCATCACCTACTGCTAATACTTCATCAAGCAAAAGAATATCAGGATTTAGTTGAGAGGCAACAGCAAATCCCAGTCGCACCTTCATACCCGAACTGTAATTTTTGACGGGCATATCAATAAAGTCACCAATTTCAGCAAATTCTACAATCGCCCCAAGCTTACGGTTAACTTCCTGCTTACTAAAGCCCAACACTGCACCATTGACATAAATATTTTCTCGACCTGAAAGAATAGGATTCATCCCTGTACCTAATTCAATCAAAGCTCCAACCCGACCGCGCATTTCAATCCGTCCCTTGTCAGGCTTGATCAACCCATTGAGCATCTTCAGTAGCGTACTCTTGCCCGCCCCATTGCGCCCAATCAGCCCCAGACACTCGCCTCGGCGCAGTTCAAAAGACACCTCATCCAGCGCCCAGAATTCGCCGGGGCGCAAGGTCGCATGGCGCTCCAGATCACGCTGACCGGGCAGCAGTTCAGAGGCAATGTCCTGCATGCCGTACCACAACGATTTTTTCAAATCACGGCAAAATTTCTTGCCGACGCCCTCGACACGAACCAGCACCTCCCCCGTAGCGGCGGATGAGTGATCAGCGGGCGGTTGATGCTCCGTCACCATCTCAGTCAGTCAACAACGCTTCAAGACTATCGGCGGTCAAAATCCGCGCTACCCATACATCCAATTGCGCATCACTCGCTTGGCTCAGACGCTCATCCGCCCATGCGGGCAATTCACCAAATTTCAGCGTAATCAGCTTACGCAACGTGCCTTCAATACCCTGATGCTGGCCTTCTTGACGGCCCTCTTGACGGCCTAGCTTAAGCCCCTTTTCCATCCCTACCCGTTCTGCGGTGTTGATATACGGCATTCGTTTGTCCTCCTCAATCGCATAAATCGTCTGTAAAAAAGCCTGTTCTAAACCTT
>SLST01000240.1 GCA_007130265.1 Spirochaetales bacterium | reverse complement strand
GCTGGACCATATCTGATGCCGGCCGCGCTCGTCGCGGTGGTGCTCGCGCTCGTCGCGTGCGCACCGTCGAACGATCTCAACGACGGGCACTACGGCGCGTTCTACTCGCTGCCGGACGGGTACGGGTGGAACGATGAGATATCGATCAGGGTTGAGGACGGCGAGATCGCGGAAACCCATCATCTGCGCCGCAGCGCCTTCGGCGAACTGGCCCGAGAGGGCGAGTTCGCCGATGCGCTGCTCCTCGACGAGGATGCCCGATCGGCCGCCGAGCACGCGGCCCTTCTCGATCGCGTATACCGCGCGGCCGGCGAAGGCGACGAAGGATACCACCGTGTCGACCGTTCGGCGGTGTACCGGCAAGAGTCGTTCGAGCCGGACCCGGACGGAACGGTCCTGAGGTTCTCGATGCGTCTCTCAATGGAGGACGGCGCGATCAGGGTTGAGAATCCCGTCTTCCACGCCATCGTCGCGGAACGAGCTCATGAGATTGACCTCTCAGATGAGCTGGGCCTTGGAGACGACGAGATCGCCGACGCCATAGCGAGCGCCTATCCGCTGGCTCACATGCGAGACGTCGCCCGTCACCTGGAGGCGCTCGGCGAGGGGCGCGAAATCGACACCCTGCGGCACCTTGTGATCCGGACGATCGCGCTGACGCGGGTTTGGGAGCCGACGGAGCCTGCAGCTGCGATGGGCCAGCGCGAACCTGAGCCGTACAACCAGGAAGCGGCGGTGGTCTCCGCGCACTTCCTGGCCACGGAGGCCGGTGTTGAGATACTCGAGGCCGGTGGCAACGCCGCAGACGCTGCGGTCGCGGTCGCGGCTGCCCTTTCGGTAGTAGAGCCCTGGTTCTCGAGCGTGCTCGGGGGTGGCACCTGGGCGCTGTACTACGATCATGGAGCAGAAGCGGTGCACAGTCTCGACGGAGTCGGACCGGTCGCGCGGATGAACACGGTTGAGCGCTTCGGACCACGCGCAGGGGAAGACGGGCTCCACCAGGCGATCGTGCCCGGCGCATGGGGCGGATGGATCGAATGGCTCAAGAGATATGGCACCCTGCCCCTGGGCGTCATTCTCGAGCCGGCCATCCGCCTCGCCGAGGAAGGCTTTCCGGCGAGTCCGGAGCTGGTGAACTGGCTCGCCATGGAACTTGAGGAGATACGCGATCGCCCGGCTACGCGTGCGATCTACCTCAGAGACGGGAGTACGCCGCGCGTCAACGAGGAGCTGCGGATACCGACACTGGCCGATACCTTTCGCCGGCTCGCGGACGTCTATGAACGCACCGCTGAAGACTACGGGCATCGAGGGGCACTCGCCGCGGCCGGCGACTACTACTACCGCGGGCCATTGGCTGAGCGCGTCGTCGGCTTCTCGGATGAGAACGACGGACCCTTCACCCTGTCCGACTTCTCAGGGTTCTACGGAGAGCTCGTCGAGCCAATAACGACAATGTATGACGACATCGAGGTGTACCAGAATCCACCCAACAGCCAGGGTATCACGATGCTCATCGCGCTGAACATCCTCCGGGAGTACGACTTCTCCGCCTTCGACGGTCCGAACGATCCGGATGCGGTCCACCTCATCACCGAGGCGCTCAAACTGGCTCACATGGACAAGTACTATCATGTGGGTGATCCCGAGTGGGTCGAAGTGCCTGTCGCCGAGCTACTCTCGAGCGAGCATGCACGCGCGCGGCGCGATCAGATCGAAATGGATGGTGTCCTGACGTGGCCGGTCGGGAACCTTCTTCCGGTGGATCCGGCGCACGCGCACACAACGACCTTCCAGATCATCGACCGCGAGGGAAACGCCGCTTCAACGACGACGAGCCTTGGCGCACAGTTCCTGGTGGTCGGAGATACCGGGATCCACATCAACAACCGCATGCGAATGCTCAGCGTGGGGGAAGGCGATCCCAACCGAGTCGAGCCGGGCAAGAAGGTCCGCCACACGAGCAACCCGTACATGGCGCTCCGCGACGGACGACCGTTCATCCTGGGAGGAAACACCGGAGTCGACACACAGCCCCAGGGTCAGGTCCAGCAGTTCATCTGGACCGTCGAGTTCGGCCTTTCGCCTCAGGATGCGGTGAGCCGGCCGCGGTTCATCACACGAGCCTTTCCCGATGCGCAGTATCCGTGGGAGGCGACGAATGACCTGGGGATGGAACAGGGAACCCCCCAGGAGCTGATTGACGCGCTCGTAGAGCGCGGCCATGTGGTGAACTCGTCCGGCATTTTCGGAAACGCAAACATGATTGTCGTTGACCCTCAGGACGGTCGAGTCACCTTCGGCGCCGACCCGCGCGGCGGCGTCAACGAGGGTGTCCTGCTGCCCCGGTAGGGAGACTTTCCGTTGCTCGCAGCAATCGCAGTGTCGGCGTGAGCAATGCTCCGCCAGGAATGTGGATGTCTATGAGAACCTGTCTCCGCACATCGCGAATCGCTTTCAGGTTCGTTTCGCTGCTCACGGCGAGTCTGAGCCTGCTCATCGCGTGCCCTGAACCAGAGGCCCCGGATCCCGGTTTCGCATCGTTGAGTCCGCCTGAGTCGCCGGAAGAGTCGCCCCTGCCGCGCGTGGCTCCTCAGGTGCCTCACGAACACGTCGAAGACGAGATGCGGCCGGGTCTCCGCCGCGCGGGGACGAGCGGAATCGCGCATCGCGCCTCAGGACCCAACCGTCCGGATGAGCGGAGGACCGATAGCTTCGCGGTCGCATCCCGTGATCCGCTGGCGACCGACGTCGCGCACGAGGTTCTGCTTTGCGGCGGAACGGCAGCGGACGCGGCATTTGCGCTCGGCGTCGCGATCAGCGTGAGCGAGCCACACTTCTCGCATGCGCTGGGCGGTGGGACGTGGAGCTTGTACTACAATTCCAGCCGTGACGAAGTGCGCGCGCTTGACGGCGTCGGCACGTCGGGGAGCCGGGTCGAGCTCGAATTCTTCCAGGATCCCGAGCGCAACGTTCCCTACGGTTCGCACCGGGTGATTGTTCCCGGTGCGTGGGACGCATGGATGATCATGCTCCGAGACGAGGGGGAGTTGCACATGGATGAGCTCATGGAACCGGCGATACGCATGGCGCGAGACGGCGTGCCGGCAAGCCGCAGCATGGTGAGTTTCATCCGCCAGGAGAAGCCAAACATAGCCGCGCACGAGCCTACCGCGCGGGTGTTCCTTCCCAAGGGTTCTCCGCCGCAGATCGGCGAGCTGATGGTCCAGGCCGACCTGGCCGAAACGCTCCAAGGTCTCGCGGATGCGTACCGTAGGGCATACGAACGGCACGGGGGAAGCCGCACAGACCGCCGTCTTGCAGGGATAGAGGCCGCGAGAGACCACTACTATCGCGGTCCGATCGCGGACGCGCTCAGCCGGTTTCTCGAAGAGGACGGAGGTTTCGTCACCAGCGAGGACTTCGCACGATTCGCGGCGGGATGGCGCGAGCCCATCTACACGACCTATCGCGACACCACCGTCTACGGCAGCCCGCCGAACAGCCAGGGTGCCTCAATGCTGATCGCGCTCAACCTGCTCGAGCGGATGGATCTCTCAGGGGGCCCCGACGACCCGCTCACGGTGCACCGCGTGGTCGAGGCGACAAAGCTCGGCAAGATCGACACGTGGCACTACGTCGCCGAACCGGCATCAATGCCGCTGCACGTTGACGACTTGCTGGCCAAAGAGTACGCCGCGCACCGGGCGCGGCGGATCCGCGACGAATCGGTCATCACGTGGCCGGAGGCGGGCGGCATGAACCTGCCCGAGAACGCCAGCACGACGATGTTCGCCATCGTCGATGCGGACGGGAACGCCGCCGCCGTCACTACGTCGACCGGCGCCCAGTTTCTTGTCGGTGGAGATACGGGGATCCTGCTCAACCAGCGAATGGCCATCATGGAGCTCGCCGAGGCGAACCCGAACGTCATCGCGCCGAACAAGAAACCACGACACACGGTTAACCCCTACATGGCGTTTCGAGCGGGACGGCTCCTGATGGCCGGCGGCAACACCGGTTTCGACACACAGCCCCAGGGGCAGGTCCAACAGTTCATCAATGTCGTCGAGTTCGGAATGACCCCTCAGGAAGCCGTCAGCCATCGTCGGTTCGTCACCCATGCGTTTCCGGCGAGCCACCATCCCCACCGAGCAACGAACGAGCTCTTCCTCGAAACAGGCACCCCGAGCTCCGTTGCCGACGGCCTTCGCGAGCGAGGGCACATCATCGGACGAAGCGGGATCATCGGCAACGCCAACCTCGTCTACTGGAACCAGGCAACCGGGCGCCTCGAGTTCGGGGTCGATCCGCGAGGGGAGAACTCAGGCGTCATCGACACGCCGCGCCGGCGGGACCGGTCGCAGCCATCGGACTGAATCTTTCCACCGCCATCTTCGGTCGTCAGGACGGAAACCACCTTCTTATCCGACCGGCGATCGTGCGGTCACGGAGGAACTGTGCGATCAGCGGCTGCGACTGAGCGTACCCAAGCTCGACCGCCTCCACGCCGCGCCAGAACTCCCACAACTCGATCTCGCTCATATCGAGGTTGATGAACAGATGCGGTCGCGTCTGTGCGACCTCCAGACGCTCGGCCTCAGCGGTGAATGTGTTGAATGTCCGCGCGAGCAGGAACGGAAGACCGGGCGGCTCATCGTCCTCGTCCTCT
>SLST01000454.1 GCA_007130265.1 Spirochaetales bacterium | reverse complement strand
GTCGCGTCGTCGATTTCCCGGTTGCGGTGGAGGTTGGCTTGCGCGTTGGCGAAGGTCCTGTCCGCCAGGGCGGTCGCCGAGACGAAGACCACGTGGGCGGCCGCGAGAGCCGAGCGCTCGACGCTGTCGTCCTTGACGGTTTGGACGGCGTGCTTCTCGTCGGCATCGGCCAGGGCCTCGTGGTAGGCTCTCAAGTCGCTGCCGCCGATGGACTGCTGGGCGTCCCGCGCGGCTTGGCTGTCGTTGCGGTACTGGGCTGCGGCGGCGCGCTGCTGGTGGCTACGGGCCTGATCGGCGTCGATCAGCGCGATACGGTAGCCGTGGTTGGCGTGGATCAGGGCCACGTCCCGATCCGCCCGGGCGTTGATCATGTCGGCCGGTTCGATCCGCGAACAACCCAAGTAACAGTAGTACGAGTTGGTATCGACGACCCATTGGCGGGCGTTGATGGTCGTCGTGTCATGGGTGTGGTAGGCCGTCGACGCGGCGTTGGCCCAGACGTAGTAGGCCTGGGTAGCGGCGTCGGAGTAGTCCTTGCCGGCTTGAGCCAGATCGTCGCGGTAAACTTGTTGGACGGAGGCCAGATCCGTCGCGGCGCCGTGTTGTGCGCCCGAGTTGCCGTTCCAATAGGCGACTTTCGCGTCCAGCCGTTCTTTGCCGTGGAGCCAGTCGGCGTCGGCACGGGCATAGCTGCGGGTCTTGGCCGCGATGGCTGCGGCGTAGGATTCGGCGCGGGTGGCGTCGGCGACGGCCGTGGCGTGGGTGGTATAGGCGGCGGAGCGTTGAGCCGTGTAGGCCGCTTCGTGATCGGCCAGGGCCCGTTGATAGGCGGTCCAGGGCGTGGCGAGCGCGGCGTCCCAGACGGCCAGTCGTGTTTGGCGCGCGTTGGCTTGGGCGGTCCATCGCGCGGCGGTCAAGCTGGCGGTGTCCAGCGAGTGGGTGCGCGCGGCGTCGGCCAGGGCATCGGCGCGGATTTTGTCGGCATCGGCGACGGCCTTGGTGCGGTGGCGCGCGGCGTCCAGCAGGGCTTGTTCCAGAATCGTGCGTCCCTGGATCGCCTGGCCGCGCCCGCTGCCGGCTTGGCTGTGATACTGGCTGTCCAGATTCCGCTGGGCCGAGCTGACGGCTTGGGAATAGGTCAGGTTGACGAGCGCCATGCCCAGCCGGTACTGTTTCCAGGGGTCGGCCACGTCGATGTCGTATTGGCGTCGCGCGTTGGCGACTTCCAGGTCGCGCGTTTTGCCGTGGGCATGGCAAGCGGCCAGGTAGGCCGCGTAGGCCGATTGGCGCTGGCTGTAGCTCGATTGGATGTTGTTGATCACGGCGCGGTAGGCGTCCCAAGCCGGTTGGATGTTCGCCTGGTAGTTGGAAGCCGCGGCGCCGGCGGCAGCCGAGAGGGCTGCGGAGGCGGCTTCGCTGGCGGCGTCGAGCGTGTCCCAGAGCAACTGCCAGGCACTGCGGTAGACGTCCCAGGCGGCTTGTAGCGCTTGGCTATAGTTTTCGTGCGCGACGTTCAGATCGGGACCGGAAGAAGGCGGCGTCTGCAGCGAGTTCCAATAGGTCTGGCGAGCCGCGCGCACCGCGTTGTCGTGCGCCTGGTTGGCCGCATGGACGGACGTGGCCCGGGCGGACTCGGCGTCCTGCCGGGCCTGTTTCAGGGCCTGATCGGCCACCCGGACGCCGCTGTTGTACGCCGCTTCCAAGGTCGCCATCGCGGTTTGATACACCGGGTCGGCATCCCACTCGTACTGGGGGCCGTGGTAGTCGGGCAGGAAGCTAGGCGGCGCGGGCCGGGTATGGTCGGCGGGGATTTGGACGCGGTTGGCGGCGGGAGCATCCGGCCAAGCGATCGGCTCGATCTCATAGTGCGTGGCATCGCCGGCAAAGGCTGCGATGTTGCTGGCGAAAGCGGCCTGTGCGGCCCCGACGGCAGTAGCGTAAGCGGCATCGGCAGCGGCCAGAGTGGCGGTATGGGCCGCTTGGGCGGCGTCGATGGCTGCGGCGCGATCTTCGGCGGCTTGGCTGACGTCCTGTTCATACTGGTTGTCGGCGTCGTTCAAGGCGTCGCGCTGGTCGGATTGGGCATCGCCCAGCGCGCCGGCCACGCCGAACTGGGCAGCCTGAGCAGCCTGGTTCATGGCGGCGGCGACCGGGGCCAACGCTTGGGCATCCGGTCCGTCGGGATGGGTCGAGTAGACGAAGCTGAGCGAATACCAATCGCCGTACACCGTACCGCCCCCGGAGACCGTGGTCGCCGTACGGACGCGGACAGTGTTCAGGCCGGTGGTCAGGGAGTAGGGCGTGAAGCTGAACGCACCGTTGGAGACCGAGGCGGTGCCTTCGGGGACGCCATTGCCGTCGACGTCGTACTCGACCCACACGTTGGCCGTGGGCGACCAGCCGGTGACGGCCCCGGTCACGGCGCCGTTGCTGGTGCTGAAATCGTCGTCCGCCGCGCCGGTGTCGGCCAGCAGGCCGAGCGAAGCCAGGCCGGGGCGGGCGGCGGAGGAAGCTTCCAAGCGGAACGCGAACGCAACCCAATCGCTGTACACGGCGGTGGAGCGGTGATCGTAGTCCTTCGAGCGGACTCGGATCTGGTGGTCTCCCGGGGCTAGGCCGCGCGGACGGTACGTGAACTGCAGATCGCGGCCCACGACGACCTGGCCATCCGGCTGGCCGTCGCCGTCGTGATCGAACTGGACGATCACAAACTCGTTCCGGCCGTGGCTTTCCAGACGGCCTTCCAGCCGGGGGTCGGCGGTCACCGGGACGCCACCGCCTTGGCCGTCGTGGTCGGCCAGTCCCAGATCCAGGACCAACGGCGCGGCATTCACGGCCGGAGTATTGTCCACGGTGACTGCCAGCCAATCGGAAACCAGGGTGGTATGGGCGAGCGGATCGGTTTCGCGGGTGCGGACGTAGACGGTGGCGAGCCCGGCGGGCAAGGCGGCGGTTTGCAGCGCAAACGCGCCGTCGGCGCCGGTCAGGGTGGTTTGGTCGACCGTGCCATTGCCGTCGAAATCGAATTCCACCGCGATCTTGTCCAAGACGCCTTGGTTGGTGATCCGGCCGGCGAGCGTAGCTCGCACGGTAGACACCGGCGCCGGCGAAGGAGGCGCCGATTGCAGTTCGACGATCCGGGCGGGCTCGTCCGGCTGGTCCTCGTAGGTAAAGGCCAGCGATGTCCACGGGCCGCGCACGTAGGTCTCCTGCACCGCGTCCCATTGGACGGAGCGGACGGCGATCGTGACCGGACCGAAGGCCAGATCCTTGGGTTCCACCCGGAAACGGCCATGGGCATCGGTGCTGGTGAGGGCGTCGACCAAGCCGTCACCGGTCTGGTCGATTTCGATCGTCACCCCGGAGACGCGGCCGGCGTTTTCCAGGCGGCCCACCAGGGTCGGATTGGCGGTCAGGCCGTCGCTATCGGAGGGCCCCGAGTCGCTGAGCAGACCGAATTGTGCGATGACCGGCGGGTCGCTGCCGGGCGGTTCCAACGTGAACGTCACGCTGGTCCAAGGTCCGTACAGGGGTTGGCTGTTGCGGTAGTCCCACCCAACGCCCCGCGCGGCGATGGTGTGCGCGCCCAAGGCCAGCCCATCGGGAAGATAGGTAAACGCCCCGGTGGCGTCGGCGATGGCCGAGCCGTCCGGTACTCCGTTGCCGTCGTGATCGAACTCGACCGTCTGGTACGAAACCGTGCCGTCGTTGAGCAGCGAGCCGGTAAGCGTGGGGTCGGAAGTGAGCCCGTCGGTCGAGTCCGGTCCCGTATCGCGGAGCAGCCGCAGGGAATCGACAGCGATCAGGGCGTTGGGCGGGGCTTCGAGCGTAAACGTCAGCGATCGCCAAACCCCGTAAAGATCGTCGCCGACATTGTCGCTCCATAGCCGGGTGCGGGCGCGCACGGTGTGCGTGGTTTCGGCCAATCCCGCGGGCTGGTACAGGAAGCTGCCATCGTCCTGCGGCCAAGTCGAACCATCGATCTGGCCGTTGCCGTCGTGATCGAATTGGATTTCGACGCCGTGCAGGCCGCTCTCCGGCGCGGAAGCGATCTGACCGACGAGGGTACTGATGTACGTCACGCCGTCGGTCGCGTCCGGCCCGGTATCCACCAGCAGCGTCAGCGTCTGTACCGCAGGGGCTTGAGGCGCCTGGAAATAAAACGTGAACGGATACCACGGGCCGGGAATATCGGCGCCGGCGACCGGATCCGAGCGGAAGCTCCGCACGCGCAGCGGGACGTAACCGCTGGCCAAGCCCCGGGGACGGAACTCGAATTCGCCCTGTGCGTCGTTCCAGGTGTGGCCATCGATCTGGCCGTTGCCGTTCTGGTCGAATTCGATCTTGAACTCGGCGGGGAAATTGACGCCCACGGCCAGCTTGCCGCGCACCAGCGCGTCCGAAGTGTGGAGGTCGGTGGACGACGGCCCCGTGTCGTTGACCAGCGTCACGGATTCGATCGGCGGACCTTGCGCGGGGTCCCAGGTGAAAGTGTACGTGCTCCAGGGCCCGCGGAGGTACATGGCATGGTTGGTGCTCCACTGGAGCGCCCTGGCGCGGATGGTGTGCGTGCCGTAGCTCAGCCCCTCCGGCCAGTAGCGGAAGCGGCCGTTGGCATCGGTCACCGTCTTGCCGTCCACGATGCCGTTCCCGTCGTAGTCCAGTTCGACGGGCACGATC
>SLST01000308.1 GCA_007130265.1 Spirochaetales bacterium | reverse complement strand
CATGACAAACTTCGCGATTACTAAGTGGAGAACGAATTATTGGTTCAGGGGATTTAAGGTGGCTGTCCCAGTTTTTTCCAAATATCAAGTCGTTATTCAGAAAATATAAATCGGTTCTTTCTGAAACTGCCCGGCGAATCATCTGGTTTACGTTTCTGGCGAAGCCAAGCGGCGTATCGTTTTTTAATACTTCGCCGGCGGGCAGCTTCTGATCATAGCTGTTATCATTATCTATTAGAATAAAATGATCGCTATTTCTCTCAAGAGATGTACATTCAAAGAAGCTTTTAATGGCAATTTCGGTATATCGCCGTGAAGAGCTGGTATCTACCATTGCGAAAAGTCTTTTTCTAGACATGTTTATTCTTTCCTTATCGTCAAACTCCAGTCTTGGTGAATTAGCATAGAACTATTAATGCGCTATCGGCAAGGCATTCTTTAGTGTGTGGTGCTATCGGCGCTTTTCAATTAGTCCTTGCTGTGCAAGGTGCTACTTTGGAGAAAATCAGCTGTTATTTTTGCGGTGCTTTAGAGGTGGGTATAGAGTTAGATTATTTTTTTACTTAAACTATACAGCCCATCTGTAGTAGTTTCTACTTCTTGTTTCAGGTTGTTCGACGATTATGTTATTTCGCACAAGTTTAGCAATCAATTGTTGCCGTGGTTCCAAGTCATACAAAAGTATCAAGCGCCCATCAACTTCAGAACGTATTTTATGGGCTGGGAGAAGCTTTCGTACCTCGGCCAATGCTGCGGGATCGTAAAGGTAAAGGCATTGCCCGTCGTAATAAACTTTTGTTCGCTCCTTAAAGGTTCGTTCGAGCAGTTTAATGGCTGTTGCTGGCAGAGAGTTTTCAAGACATTTTTCGATATCAGTAAGAGCGTCTTGCAGAGAGCTAAAGTTTGTGCTTAATAGTGTTACACTGTCTTGAGATAATCTCAGGGTATGTAAATCTGCAATATCGAAAATTTTAGCTGCGTTGAATAATTTCTCTCCTTCAATATTACCGGGAATCGGGATTTCAAGATTACCCTGCATAAGCAGCGGGCTATCAGTACTTGGGAGCGCCTCTTGATCGGTTTGAGTGATTCGTCGCAATCCTACCAGCAACATGTTGTCAAAAGCTATCTTTTTACCTTTCTGGATCAACAAATCCAGGTCACCATGGGCTCGCTGATAATGAAGAGCCTGACTGTCAAAGTCGAATAGCAGTTCTTTCTTTCGGGAGGTCAGTAAAACTTGAGTTTCAAGGAAATCTGCAAAGAGGGCTTCGGCTTCACTACTTGCAATCCATTGGTCTTGGGGCAGCTGTTTTAGAAAGTCGACAAAGAGCTGACTCAAACCTATCGCCTGTCCTTTGCGAATGGTTGTTAGTAGCTCTGCTTGGGACAATTGCGCCATGCGGGCCCATTGGCTTAACTTACTACCTTCCTTTTTCGGTTTTGCTGTGTAGCAGAAGCAAGTGAAAAAAAGGTCTTCAATGACGTCCCTGTATTGCTCCTGCAAGACAGGATCAGAAGAAAGCCTTTTTACAAAGCGCTGTAAGTCGTTATGTCGTATTTTTTCATGTTGAGTGATGGAGAGACGATTGCTCTCAAGCCAGCTGAGCATCAAAACTATCATGATGTACAAGGATCTGTCATCGATGTGAGACAACTGAGTATATTTTGATACTGTTGTCGTGACTGGCAAGGGGCTAATTGTTTGCAGCCTCTTACTTAATCTGCTTTTTGCCAGTTGGCGCGTGTGTTGTTGAATGGCTTTACGTAAAACTGGATTGTAGATCAATGAATAATCATAATTGCTGTTCTTACAAAAAAGAACTAAAGAGTGTAATAAAGGATTAATCCATTTAGCCAGTGCTTTAATGTATCCAAGAAATATGTCTTTATCGCATTGTGACTTGACAGATGGCAGATCCACGCCCAACTGTTCAGCTAATTTCTCCCAGTGGCTGCAATAAAAATAACTAGTCTCTCCAATTAAAGCTGAGAAGGGTTTTGCCTGTTCAATAATTCGATTTAACTGCTCTTCTGTCAGTTCCTTGCCATGGTACAACTCACAATGTCGACGATTGATCTCGTTCACCAACTGACACTTGGGGCTTGTGGTATCAGCTTTGGGAAGTGACAGCATAAGACATGTTTTCGACATCTCAACCAGCGTTGGCAGGAGACTGGTGCGAGGTAAAAGAGCCAGGATTGCTTCCTGTGGAGGTATAAACCGACTAACACTACCAGCCCAGAGATAAAGAGCATTCTCCTGCAGTAACTTTCTCTGTGTCTGGTCAAAAATGTCAGAAAACTGATCAGACGATAGCAGATAGTGTTCAGATACTATCTGAAGATATTGATTAGCTAATTCTGACGGAAGCTTTTTAAAAATTCTTTTGAAATTGTTCTGGGAAAAATCGTGATCAGATCCATAAGAAAACATATGTCCTGCATTAGATCTTTTGTAAATCTTACCGATTCTGGCTTTGAGATTCTTATCTTGCTCTTTAAGAAGTCTAGTAATTTGCACA
Source organism: Spirochaetales bacterium (assembly GCA_007130265.1). Classification (GTDB taxonomy): domain Bacteria; phylum Spirochaetota; class Spirochaetia; order DSM-27196; family SLST01; genus SLST01. The sequence goes on along the minus strand of SLST01000308.1, from coordinate 2,166 downwards.
GTCTATCTCCTGATCTATCTCTGCGTAACGTTGATAAGTGTAATTATAGCCTTGTTCAACCAGGAATAGCTGCCTATTCAGGGCAAAATCCTCTTCCGGTGATGGCGAGGAGACAAGGTTGTAAAAAAAGGCCTGATTATCGCCAGGCTTTGGACGTAGTATCCTGCCCAGTCGCTGGGCTTCTTCCTGGCGTGAGCCGAATGTGCCTGAAATCTGAATTGCTACTTGAGCATCTGGCAGGTCAACAGAAGAGTTGCCGATCTTGGATAAAGCTAGAATGAGGATCTCGCCAGCTTGGAATTTAGCATAGACCTGATTACGCTGGCGTTGGGGACTGCTGCCATCTAATAAAGGTATCTGAAAGGTTTCAGCTGCTTGTCTGAGTTGATTCAGATACATTCCAAGGATTAGAATTGACTTACCCGAGTGCTCTTCAAGTAAAGTAGCCAACACTTCAAGCTTGGAGTCGTTGCATGCTGCCAGTCTGTATTGCTCTCGGCGGGTTAGATTGAGGTAGCCGGGGACTGTATTTCTTTGAAATGGCAGACTAATTTCGATGCAATTTGCCCGTGCGATCCAGCCCTGTTCTTCAAGTGTTTTCCATGGAACCTCATAGCGTTTTGGTCCAATCAGACTGAAGACATCCCCTGAACGACCATCTTCACGTACCAGCGTTGCTGTCAATCCCAATCGTCGTCGAGCTTGTAAGTTGGCTGTCGCCTGGAAAACAGGGGCAGGCAGAAGATGAACTTCATCATAGATTATCAACCCCCACGATTTCGCCTCGAAGAGTGAAAAGTGGATAAACGGATCTGTCTTTCTCTTGCGACTGGTTAGGATGTTGTAGGTAGCAAGGGTAATGGGTTTTATGTTCTTGCTGTTACCATAGTATTCACCTATGTCAGATTCTAAGAGATCTGTTTTGTCCAGCAATTCGCGTTTCCACTGATGCAGTGCTGTAACATTGGTGCCAAGTATCAAAGTACGCATGCCAAGTTTTGCCATAATAGACATGCCAACAATAGTTTTACCGGCACCACACGGTAAAACTATTGCGCCGGAGCCGCCAAAAACGGAATTGTTGTGATAAAATGCTTCAACGGCTTCTTTCTGATATTCTCTCAGAGATAAAGTTTCTTTCAGTGATATGGGGTGTGGCGTGCCGTCTTGGTAGCCAGCTATGTCTTCCACTGGCAGTCCAAGGCCCATTAACGCCACCTTCAACTGGCCTCGAGCAAGTGGATGGACGGTAAAGCAAGCTGGGCTGTTTGAGTGCAGCTGGTCGGCCCAGGTTTCCGGGTTAATCAGATTCTCTCTGACTTTCTTTTCAGCGATGATATATTCCAGCAGCGATTTGTCATGTACAAGTAAATTGATAGTGCCGTCTTTAACTATAAGCTGCAACGGTCCCCACAGGGCCATGATGTCACAAATGTGTGTGCGTACTGCAGCGGGTAGAGAAAACTTAAGGAAAGGTTCCAATTGGGCAATTAGTTTCTGGCTGTTCAAACCCAGGGAAGCGGCATTCCAAAGTGAGAGTCTTGTAATTTTGTATGTATGCAGGTATTCGGGACATTTGACCAATTCTGCAAAGCGCATCATTAGGTCGCGGGCCTGGGAAAAGGCTGTATGTTGACGTTCGACGGTAAGGGTAAGATCGGATTGGGCGGTAATACAACGTTGATCCATACTAAACAACTATTATTTGGTATTCGTTTTGAATCTGACTGTTAAAACTCCCCCTGCGTGGTTACTGGAGTTTCTGATTAACGATAATATTTGAGTGTAAACGATTCCAGCTCCAATATAAACCCCGGACAGATGATTTTTGGTTGCTGCTGAGATAAGCTGGTAACGGCAGAAACGCATCTGAAAGTTTCTGTGTGCCATCTGGAAGAAGGTGATAAATCAGATGGTTATGGACAAGCATTTGCGTGAATGTAAGCGAGGTGTGTAGCAATTGACAAGTATTAATGGGGAGCTGCCTGACCTGCATATCCTGGCTACCGGATCACCGCTTGATTTTATTCTACGGGAACTACAATTTTCAGCTCCGGTGGGACGAATCGAGTACTTGTCCTTGGTCCCCTTGTCCTGCCTCTAGGGAAAGGAATGTGTTTTGAATCTCGGCCATAGGACTTTTTCTATTCATCAGTTTTATCAACT
>SLST01000393.1 GCA_007130265.1 Spirochaetales bacterium | reverse complement strand
GTGCCACAGAAAACTCTGCCTTTCAACTCGTTGTGTCGAAAGGCGTTGTAAGCGCGATGATAGCGCATGGTGGCACGCCTCTTGCATCTCTAGTAGGAGAAGCGGCCTTTTGCAGCGGCGAAAGCTGCAGCCAAGCTGCGATCTGTACCGCCTGCCTTTCCGAAGGTAGTGAAAGCGGATCCTGCAGACAAGATGCAAGGGGTTCTGGAGAGGCAGTCTAATGGAGGAGGTACAAGATGCCCGAACCAAAGAAGAATCGTGCCGTTCCTGTTCGGGGGCGGTACAGCGATGACGATGCGAACGTTCTCTCAACGTATCTGAAGGAGATCAACCAGATCGATCTCCTGACTCGAGAGGAGGAGGACTACCACGCACGACGGGCCCGAGAGGGCAATGAGGAGGCGAAGGCCGCGCTTGCGCGGGCCAACCTGCGCTTCGTCGTGAACGTCGCGAAACGTTATCGGAACCAGGGACTTCCCCTGTCCGACCTGATCAGCGAAGGGAATATAGGACTGATCAACGCGATCGAGCGGTTCGATCCGGACAAGGGGTATCATTTCATCTCGTACGCAGTCTGGTGGATCCGACAGGCGATCACGAAGGCTATCTACGAGAAGGCACGGATGATCCGGCTGCCTCAGAACCGGATATTCGAGCTGAGCCGCATTGAGAAGACTCGTACTCGGCTGCAGTCGGAGAAGGGGCGTGATCCCGGTGTGGGCGACGTAGCCCAGGCACTCGACATGGACGTGAGTCACGTGGCGAGCATGCTCAACATCTCGCGCGACCACGTCTCGCTTGAGACTCCGATCAGCAAGGACAAGGATCCGTCGCTGCTCGGCGACTTCGTCGAGGACACCGAGCGTGACACGCCCGAGGAAGAGACGATGGAGGGGGCTCTTCGCGACGAGATCAACAAGGTCCTGACGTCGCTCTCCGAGCGGGAAGCAACGATCATCGAGTATCGATTCGGCCTGAACGGGAAACAGCCGCTGTCGCTCCAGGAACTGGGAAACCGGTTCAGCCTGACGAAGGAACGGATACGGCAGATTGAGCAGCGTGCGCTTCGCAAGCTCCGCGATCCGGAGCGCAGCGAACGCCTGCAATCCTACATCGCATAAGGCTATCCCCGGAGGAAGGCGCCCAGACTCGAGAGTCGCGGGCGCCTTTTTTTTTGGTCAACCGGGATGTCACGAAGAACGACGACCAGACGCCTCAGTCACGCGTCTCATGGGGTCGGAAGCCGGAGACCATGAAACCCTTCTGGTTCTCCTTCTTCGCCGCTTCGAGCTCCTTCTCTCGCTCCTCGCGCTTTGCGGCGCTCGTCGCGCTGATAACCACATAGTCGTCGGAGCGTCGGTACCGATGGATGAAGACCGGCCTCGGTTCGTTCGTGTAGTTGGGTGGAGAACCGTGGATCGTCTTGACGTGGAAGAAGATGGCGTCGCCGGGCTCGCCCTCGACTGCGAGCGCCTTGTCGAGGGTCCACTCGTTCGGGTCGAGGCCAAGATGGCTCTCCGTGTCCACGTGCTCGAGGAGCTCGAACCGGTGCGAACCCGGCACAACGTGCAGGGCACCGCGCTCAACGGTGGTGGGCACCGCATAGGTAAGGACCGCGACAGGTCCCTCGTACCTGTGCTCGAAGTACGATGCGTCCTGGTGGAGCAGTTTTGGATGCCCCCCTGCCGGTTCCTTGCAGAGACACTGGCCGTCCATGAAGAGTTCGACGTTCTCTCCGAGCATCTCGCGCACGACGCTGAGAAGCCCGGGGTCTGTAGCGGACCGGAAGAAGGCGCTGCTCGTCGTATAGCGGCACGACGTGACCATGACCTGCCAGGGTCGCGAAAACGACTCAGGCGCCTTGATGAAGAGCGTTCCATCGGGGGTCGACAGCCCTTCCGGCACCTCCTTGCCGTGGCCACTTTTGTAGAGGTCAATCGCGATCTCCATGCTTCGCAGGACGTCGTCGCGCACCTCGTTCGCGTACGCTCGCATCAGTCCGCGGACGACGAGGCAGCCGTGCTTCTCGTAGATGGCCGCTGCCTTCTCCACATCCAAAGCGTCGGCCGGAAGCTCGATGTCGGACAGTTGTACCGGTGTGGTGTTCATGTTCTGATAGTAGGACGGAATATTCCTGACCGCAATGCAAAGGATCGACGATTCTGTATAGATTATCGACATGAACGAGCTGAGTCACGACCTCTTCGGGGGTGAATCGGTGCCGGCACAGTTCCACCTGCGACTCTACACGGCGCAGACCCGCACGATCGACGAGAGCTGGGACAGCCGTGACGTCTACAGCAGCTACTGGCGCCTCTACGCTAATGAATCGGCCGGCGGCCGCCTGCATCTGGAGGACGGCACTATGCACGCGCTCGACCCGGGAGCCTTCCACCTGGTTCCGGCCTGGACGAGATTCTCATGTGAGGCAGATGCATCGATCGTGCACCGGTTCGCCCACTTCGAGCTCGTGGGCCTCGTGCCGGAGGTCTCCCGCTCGGTCTTTCGGGCTCCTGTCAAAATCGCCATGGCGCCGGGCTTCGGTTTCGCGGCGGAAACCGGGCCGGTTTCGATCGGCAACGGATCGCCCTCCTGCGCCTCCCCCGCGAGCGCGCTGCGCGTGAAGGCGATCTGCTACCACGCGCTCGCGCATGCCTTCGCCGCACTCGGCCCGGCGGATCTCGAGCTACTCGCCCGCTACGGGCGAGCCCGTGAGTCAGTAAGTCGAGCGCTCGAGCATATTGAGCGCCACCTCGCCGGCCGTCTGTCCGTAGGCGATCTCGCCGACCTCTGCGGATTCAGCGTCGACCACTTCATCAGGAGATTTCGTCAGGCGATCGGCCAGACACCGGCCGCATACGTCACCGATCGGCGTGTCTCGACCGCGTCACAGCTTCTGGTCTTCACCAACCTCACCATCGATGAGATCGCCGAGCGAGTCGGATACCGCAACCGGTACTACTTCTCGCGGGTCTTCTCCCAGACGATGGGAACTCCACCTGGACGCTATCGCCGGATAGTCGTGTAGGCCGGCACCGCGACGGGCAGGCCGACGTTCTACCCGGCGGCAATACTCCCTGCTTGACGCCATGTTACATGACTGATATAGTAATGTTAACTATGTCGGTAGATTTGGTCGAGTTAGAGGCCAAGTCAGCCGCACGAAAGGAGTCACTATGGGACGTATGTATCGTCTGCTCGCCGTCGCGATTCTGCTCGCCACGGCGGCAAGCAACGCCCCCGCGACGGGAATCGCCGAGGAGCCCTATCCGCGGTCTCGTTACGAGGTATGGGCGCTCGACCAGAGCACGAACAAGATCCACATCATCGAACCGGTGTATGACCTGAACGCCGTTTCATTCGAGATCACTGGCGTGATCGCGTTCGACGAGCGGGTCGTCAGACCTCATATGATCGACTTCACATCGGACTTCCGGTACGCGTTCACGGCAAACACCGTCTCCGGGAACGTCGCGGTCATCCGGACCTCCGACCGACAGATCATTGAGGTCCTGGAGACCGGACCAGGAAGCCACATGGCTGCGGTAGCACCCGGCGACGAGCGGGTCCATGTCGACGTGATCGCGGACGGCACAGTGGTGGAGATCGATCTCGACCTGGAGCACGAACGGTTCACGATAGGACGGACGCTTCAGATCAACACCGATCCGGCGGTTGTCGAGCTGGGCGACCGGTTCGCGCGCACCGAGGCCGGAGAGATCCTCACCCGTCCCATCTGTCACGACTACACCTCGGACGGCCGCTACGCGTACATCACCCTCGGTCCCGGACTTGACCACGGCGGGCTCGTGGTGCTCGACACCGAGCACTTCGAGATCGTCAGGGCGTACCCGCCGGACGAAGTGTTCGTCAACTGCGGAACGATCCTCTCGCCTGACGGCACACGGATGTACGTGAACGGGGGCTCGCTCGACGCGGGTCACTGGTATGTCTTCGACACCTCTACGCATGAGCTCACGCATGCCGATCCACGCAACAGCTTTGGCCTCGACGCACACGGCGTGGCGCTCACACCGGATGGAGCCGAGCTCTGGATGGTCAACCGCGCGACGAGCAACGCGATTGTGATCGACACCGAGACCGACGCCGTCATCGAAGTCATCCCGTTCGTGGGAGAGTCGCCAGACATCCTGACGATCTCGCCGGACGGCCGGTTCGCCTTCGTGACGCTGCGCGGTCCGGAGCCGCTGAGCGGACCGCACGCGATTCGCGGTTCGTCGCCCGGTGTTTCGGTTATCGACGTCGCGACACGACGACTCGTCGAGATTGTGCTTCCGGAGCCCGACCTCGCACGCAGCGACTTCCACGGAATCGGATTGCGCCCGCTCGACTGAGGACGACGCGCGCCCCCGCCGTTCTCAGCCCGCTACCCTCCCCTGCGCCGATACGTTAGTGTCGGAGCAGGGAGATTCCATGAGCTTCACGCTTCTGCACGACCGTGAGGAAATCGAACGGTTTCTGAGGACCGATGTAGGACTTCACATCTACAGCCTCGGAGACCTGGATGACTTCTTCTGGCCGTACACGATCTGGTTCGGCCGCCGCTCGCACGGCAACGTCGACGCTATCGCACTGCTCTACACCGGCATGGCGGTGCCCACATTGCTCGCGCTCAATGCCGACGTCGAACCCATGGCGGACCTCGTCTCGTCGATCAGGGAGATCCTGCCCGTGCGTTT
>SLST01000326.1 GCA_007130265.1 Spirochaetales bacterium | reverse complement strand
GGATCCAAGCTCGTCCCCGTCGTACACCCGGCGTGAGTACTCGAGCTGCGACGGCTCACTCCAGGTCGCCCCGCCGTCGGTGGATCGCCGGTACTCGCTCCATCCAAACGTCCCGTGTCCCCTGTGCAGGTCGCCGGAGACATTGCTGTAGAACGCGACGATGTCGCCGTTGCGGCACTGCGTCAGACAGTTTCCACCGTGCCCCGACCGGCCGTTCGCCTGATGGTCCACGAAGAGAATTCCCCGGTTGGGAATGTCGTCCGGACGCACCCGAAAGCTCCCGGGCGTGGACCCGGCCTTGTTGATCAGGACGGACCGGCGCAGGCTGCCGGAGGCGGCGTCGGCTGCCGCCACATCCTCCTCGCGGAACACTGCCATCAGGATCTCCCGGGCGCCTCTGCGGTCGAAGTCGTAGGTGACATGGATCTCACCGTCTTCGGACTGATCGCCGTCCGGGTACGAGACTCCGTCACGCTCGTCCAGAAGCAGCCCACCGCTCCACGTCGCGCCGTCGTCGTCGGAGAGAAAGGCCTTGAGGTGTGACCGTCTTCCGCGGGAGCTACCGTCGGCGAAATCCCCACTCGGCGGATCATGACGGACGAGCAGCAGACGGCCTGAGCGAAGGCGCCGGAGGAAGAAGCGCGAGCACACGTGCGGCACGGGGGCCGGCTTCAGGGCGCTCCAGGTCAGGCCGCCGTCGCTCGAGTCGCCCTCGCCTATGCCCTCACGGGTCCGAACCCAGGTGCAAAGAGATCCGTCGCGCCGCTCGATGATCATGTGCTCATCGTGATCACGAATCTCCGGGGGAACATCCACGGCTCCGCGCTCGGACCATGTCGCGCCGGAATCCGATGAGACGACCATCGCCGCGCTCCCGGAGTCACGCCGGTGCCAGAAGGAGACCGGCAGTGCCCATTCGCCGCTCGAGAGCACGAGCGGTTTGCACATCATCACGCCGTCGCACAGTCGTCGCGGGTGCGACGATCCAATAGCCGCCCCGTCCGACACGGTGACCGTTACGGCCCACACACCGGAGCGTGAGCCCTCGAAGCGATTGTCGGCGGCGTGTTGGGCCCAGAAGACCCACATTCGCCCGTCGGGCGCCTGCCAGACTTCGGGATCGAAGCAGCGAACCAACGGGCCGGCATGGTCGATCACGAGTCGCGGCGGCGACCACGATCGACCGCCGTCGGCGCTCACCGCAAGCATGACGTAGTTGTTCTCGTCCTCGCCCGGCGTAGGCCCCCCGTACCAGACGGCCCAAAGCCGCCCGTCGCGGCCGCACGCCAGACTGGGTATTCCCTGGAAGGCGCGCGAGGCGGCATCGTACTGTGCGCCGGGACCGGTGACTACCCGCGCAGGTTCAAGATAGGTCGTTTTGCCCGTCATGCTCATGGTACCTCGACTGGAGAGAAGCGTGCTTCGCGGAGTCCCGGCGATGTCGCGGGAGACCGGACTGTCCCTACCCTACCGCCTTTGGTTGTTCAGTACAACCAGCATCCTGCGGCAACGGCGAGGCCGGCCCCGGATGCGACGGCCATCACCGTGTCGCCGCGCTTCACGCGACCCTCGGTCACTGCGGTGTGGAACGCCATGGGGACGCAGGCGCTGCCGGTGTAGCCGTAGCGGTCCATCACGGTCGTGGTCTTTGAGAGCGGCTGCCCGAGGATCGCCATGACTTCGTGGATAACGGACTTGTTAATCTGCGTGAAGAGGTAGTGGTCGATCTGATCGCGGCCGCGGCCGATCTTCTCGAGCAGGCGGTCGACCATGCCGGGCCACAGTTTCACGTTGCGGTCGCCGGGCAGACGCTTCAGGAGCTCGAGCCCGTACTGACCGGCAGCGAGCCGCTCCGCGGTCACCGGCTGGCGCGTGCCGCCCGAGTAGACGCCGACGTAGTCGTACTGCGTGCCGTCGGACAGGAGCTGGCCCCCAAGGTAGCCGTCGCCGTCCTCTATGATGAAGGCGGCCGCGCCGTCGGCGAAGATCGAGTAGCCGAACACATCGCCGGGGCGGAGGTAGGCGGGCATATTGTAGAGGCCGACGACGCAGGCGTAGCGGATCGCGCGGTCGGCCTTCACGAGCGCCTGCGCGGTGTGGAGCGCGGCGACGAAGCTCGAGCAGCTCGCGTTCACGTCGAAGGTGCCGGCGTAGCGCTGGCCGCCCTGGATTCGCCCCTGAAGGAGCATGCTGGTCGCCGGCGAGATGTACTCCGGCGTGTCGCTCGCGACGATGAAGAGGCCTATCTCGTTCGGATCGATCCCGGCGCGCTCGATCGCGTCGCGCGCGGCCTTCTCCGCGAAGTCCGCGGAAGTCTCGTCTATCCCGCGGAGGTGCGCGATGTGGCGTTGCACGATGCCGAGCTTCTCTTCCGTTCGATCGGCGTCGAACTCGATCCCCGCGAGCCTCATGAGCTCCGCGTTGTCCATGGGCTCGCCCGGGACGTAGAGACCGGTGGCTACGATGTTCATGGTCGTACTCCTGTGCACATGAGGGTGGTGAGCTCGGCGATGAAGGCGGGAACGTCCGGAATTCTCCGGTTCAGGAGCGCCTCGATCCCCACATAGTGTGAGAGGCCCATCAGGAAATTCGCCGCGACCCGGCGCTCGGCCTCGTCGGCGAACGGCAGGTTCTCCATGTAGCCCGTTTCGAAGGCATCGTAGTAGCGGCGGACCCACGGCTTCGCGACGAACTCAGCCTCACGGACGAGCGAGTAGTACTCCGGGTGGCCGTTGAAATAGGAGAGGAAGTGCCAGACGCCGTACGCCTCCTGCTCGAGCCTTGTGGCGTGCGTCCGCGCCTGCTCGCTGAGATAGTGGCGCGTCTGCCGGCCAATCTGCTCGACGATGAGCGACAGAAACTCTTCCTTGCTGCTGAAGTAGCTGTAGAAGGTGCCTACCGCAAGGCCGCTCGCGCGCGCGACGTCGGCGACGCCGATCTCGTGGTACGCATGCTCACCGATGAGCTTCATGCCGTTGCGGATGAGTCGAGCACGGCTGTCGGCAGGCTCCTCCTCCTCGATACGCGGAAAGGCGGGCGGGACGGTGACGCGGTGCGCGGCGTCCGCCGCGCGGGGGAAGATCCCCTGGAGAACGAAGCGCGCGAGAAGATCGGCGCGACGGTCGAGCCCGTCGTAGATCGCGCGCGTGGAGTTGAACCGCAGCCCGGAGATCGCGTAGAGGTACTCTGCCTCGCTCACCTCGCGACCAAAGACCTCGCGGCACGAGCGCTGGTAGATATCGCGCAGCCGCTCCTCGTACTCAGGGAACCGGTACTGCGCCTCGCGGAAGAGCGTCACCATGGGAGTGTGGTGCACCCCGGCGTTGAATACGGCCGTGAAGAGGTTGCCCACCCGCTCGTCAAGACTTGCACCCCTGATGCCCGTTACTTCGCTCTCGAAGACCGTGAGGAACTCGTCGACGAGCGACCGCACAAGCGCCTCCTTGCCGCGATGGTAGCGGTAGAAGACCCCGTTCGAGACGCCGGCGGCGCGGCAGACCTCCGCGACGGAGACCGTCTCGAACCAGCGGCGCGAGAAGAGATCGAGGGCGGCGTCGCGGATCTTCGCCGGCGTCCTGGTCACGGCCACTCCCGGCCGCCGGGCCGGTCTTCGCCCGCCAGTTCTCTGACGAGCGCGTTGAACTGTTCCGGTTGCTCGACGAGCGGCGAGTGTCCGCAGGCAGCGAAGGTGCGCACCGTGGTGCCGAAAAACTCCGCGGCGGCCACCGCGCGCTCGGGCGTGATGAGCGGGTCGGCCTCGCCGCGGAAGACGTGGACCGGCACGCGCGTGTCCTTCAGCCGCTCGCGGTAGTCGGCTCGTCCGAGCGCCTCCGCGTGGCCGATGAAGCAGTCGCGGTTCATCTTCCACGCGTCGTCGACGAGGAGCGCGAAGAAAGCTTCGTCGGCGAGCATAGGGACCATGCCCTTGAGCGCCGAAGCGAGCACTGCCTTGTCCGCCTTGTACGCTTCGATCGCCGGATAGTGCTCCTTTGGCGTGTGGAGCCCTTCGACCGGAGAGGAGTCGACGAGAATCAGCCGGCCGACGATCTGCGGCCGCAGGCAGAGGAGCTCCATCGCGACGGCTCCCCCAAGGCTGTGGCCCACGACGACGGCGCGCCCGTAGGGTCCTCCCGCGCCGACGCCGAGCTCGTCCGCGATCGCGGCGAGCCAGTCGGCGTAGTCGGGCATGGTGCACCCGTCGATGCGGTCGCTCTCCGCGAAGTTGGGCAGATCCGGCGCGATCGCGGCGCCCGGATAGTCGGCGAGAAGCGCTTCGAACCAGCGGCCGCTTCCCAGGTTGCCGTGGACGCAGAGGAGCGTCGGCCGGAAGCGGTCGCGCGCCTCCGTCGACCGGAGGTGGATCGACTTCCCGCGGACGCTGATCGAGCCTTCCCTGATTCGCGTCATCATGCGCTTCTCCTTACGATGAGCGCGGTTCCCATGCCGCCGCCGATGCAGAGTGAGGCGAGCCCGAGCTCCGAGTCGCGGCGGGCCATCTCGTGGAGGAGCGTCACCGTGATCCGCGCCCCGCTCGCCCCAATCGGATGCCCGAGCGCGATCGCCCCGCCGTTGACGTTCGTCCGCTCGAGGAGCGCCTCCACCGTCTCGTCGTGCTCCGCCGCGAGCTCCTGCAGGACGCCGAGGCTCTGCGCGGCGAACGCCTCGTTGAGCTCGATGAGCTCGATCTCGCGGAGCGCCAATC
>SLST01000284.1 GCA_007130265.1 Spirochaetales bacterium | reverse complement strand
GGAGGTGATGTTTCCTCGCGTCTTGAGGATCTTCCGGGCCACCTCGTGGTGCGTGAGACGACCCTTGTGCAGGAGCGCCTCAAGAACGCCGAACTGAGAAACGGACATCCCGGCCGGGAGGGGGGCGTGCCCCATGATCCGTCGCTCGATCGTATCGTTCGCTCGGGAGAGCTTGACGTACGCCGCCAGCGCTTCCCGGTACTGATGATCTGCATCCTTCATGCTTTCATCATGCCCGATGCGGAGTGTTTTGTACACCTCCGTATTGTTCAATAATAAACTATATATCATTGAACAAAATGGCAAGAAGAATCCATCCTCGCGACGAACTTGACCTGTATCGTCGACATGAGTATCTCCTCGATATGAATCCATGGCACGACATCGATCCGGCGCGGATCTCGCCGGAGAGCTTTCTCGCCGTCATCGAGATCCCCAAGGGCAGCAAGAAGAAGTACGAGTTGGACAAGGAGACCGGGCTCATCAAGCTCGACCGGATCCTGTTCACCTCCACGCATTACCCGTCGAACTACGGGTTCATTCCGCGAACCTTTGCCGACGACAACGATCCGCTCGACGTTCTCGTGCTGTGCTCCGAGACGCTCGATCCGCTGACGATGGTCGAGTGTTATCCGATTGGGGTCGTGAAGATGGTCGACAACCAGGAGGTCGACGAGAAGATCATCGCGATCCCTTTCCGGGATCCGGTCTACTCGGGGTATCGTGACATCTCAACGCTGCCGCAGCACATCCTTACGGAGATCTCACACTTCTTCGAGGTCTACAAGGCGCTCGAGCACTCGGATACCTCGGTCAAGATGATCGTCGACCGCGACAAGGCGCTCGAGATCATCGCCGGGAGCCTTCGCCGCTACGAAGAGGTCTTTCCTGACAAGCGCAAGGGCTCGACCAAACTGAAACGAGCCTGAAGCGGCGGTGCCTTCATGAATCCTCCTGACGCTCTTCGCGCAGGGCTGCCTCGATCGCCGCAGCCAGCACCCGCGAGGCGCGGCCGCGGTGGCTGAGCCGGTTCTTCTTCCCGGCAGGCAGGTCGGCGGCGGTACAGCCGAGCTCCGGCAGATAGAACACCGGATCGTAGCCGAATCCTCCGGTCGCCTCGGAAGGTGCGAGTGCAATCTCTCCTTCCCAGCTCTCCTGCGCTATCGTAAATCGCTCGTTCGGCAGCAGGGCCACCATGCAGCAGACGAAGCGGGCGCGCCGGCTTCCGACCTGATCGAGAGCGCGGAGGAGTAACTCGTTGCGCGTGGGCGCGTCAAGCTCCGTCTTTCCGCCGTCGGGGCTGCCGAATCGGGCGGAGTAGATACCCGGTGCACCGGAGAGGGCGTCGACGCAGAGCCCGGAGTCGTCGGCAATGATGATCGAAGCCGGTCCCGCCTGACCGTCGAGCTGTTCGCGAAGGCGTGTGGCCTTCAGCATCGCGTTGGCGAGAAACGAGTCGCCGGTCTCGTCGACGTCGAACGTCATCCCCAGCTCCTCCGGGTTCTTCACGTCGTGGTCGGCGAAGATCGCCGCGAACTCGCGTGCCTTGTGCCGGTTCATGGTGGCGATGAGTAGCTGCATGTCGCCAGCCTACGTGGCATCCAGGAGTCTGGCAAGCCGCTCGCGGTAGCGGTCGTTCATGAGCTCACCGCGTGCTTTGAAGATACTCGAGTCGACAGTGCCGCGGGCGATCCCAAGGACCTCGGCAATCTGCCCGTGGGTCGGCCCGCTCGTTGTCCGGTCGAGCTCGGCTCTCGCTCGCCGGTAGCGCTGCGACCAGCGCGCCCGCTCGGCGAGGATGAGCGGACGCTCCTCAGGGCCGGCGTTCCGAAGATGCGCCTCTATGCAGCGGATTCTGAACCACGCACGGTCGCGCTTCACGCGAAAGCGTTCCTGTCTCCGGCGGATCTCCTGGGTCCGATCGCGAAGCTCATGCCAGCGATCGTCGAGCCATTGTCGATCGCAGCCGAGCACCGGGGCAAGCCGGCGACGCAGGGTATCGTCGAACCGTTCGCCCGTTTTTAGTGTCAGGCAGAGAAGCCGTTGGGCCTCCCCGGACGTGAGACGGTCGGCCGCCGCTCCCTTCGGGCGCAGCCGCAACGCGCTCGGCCGGTGCGCCGGCATCGGGTGGGCGGGGTCCGGACTCGCGCCGGTCGTGGAACGGATCCGACGTGGCGCCCGCGATGGCGAGCTGCGCGGCGGCGCGTCGCGTGAAGCGGTCTCCAGACGACGGGTGTCGGCAGCCGGACGCTGCGCTGGAAGATCCGCCGGAGGATCGGTCGGAGGATCCGCCGGACCCCTGCCCGTGATCTCGTAGGCGATCGAGCGGTCGCATGCGGTCTCGAGCCGGATCCGGTCGGTGGAGCGTTCGAGCGCGAAGGAGCGCAACTGGAAGCGGAGCGTCGTATGCAGGTAACTGTCAAAGGTAGTGCCGCTCGGCTTGTACCTGCGTATGAGACCGCGGATACGCGGGTAGAAGCGCAGGAGGAACTCGGCTCCATCCTCCTCGGAGAACCCCGGGCGTCCCGCCGGGTAGCGATACACGAGCTCCGAGATCGCCTTCACCACCGCATCCAGCTCAGTCGTTCCGCGCTGGGCATCGAGTACTTGTTCGGTAATCGTCTTCACTTTTTCCCCCGCAGGGGAACAGCAAATCATGTGCCACACGGCGCGCGTGAGGATCAAGGAAGAGCCCTCACAGGTGAGGGCCGTTACCTATCGTTACATTCTACCGGGGGGGGGGCGAGCGCCGCCTCGAGCCTCGCTCGTACGCGGTCGACCGCTTCGCCAAACTCGATCTCGGCGGTGAACCCGGCGGCTCGCCGGTGGCCCCCGCCGCCGAACGATTCGGCAACCGCGCTGACATCGAGATCGTCGATCGACCGGAGGCTGCCCGAGACGGTCGTCTCAGACTCGTACCGGACGAGCGCGGCAGTGCGCACGCCGGCTATGCCGAAGAGAAGCTGGTAGAGCGCGTCCGAGTCGCGGCTCTCCCGTCCGTACCGCCGCACGTCGTCCTCGGTTTCCCAGCTGATCACCCCCGCGCCGTCGCAGATGGGCTCGGCACGGTGCAGGATGGCTCCCAGGAGCTGCCGCGAGCTCATCGTATGGCCGCCTGTCATCCGCGCATGCGCCTGCTTGGGCGATGCGCCGGCGGCAAGGAGTCGCGACACCCCGGCGAGAAGGTCCGCGGCGTTGGACTCGATGTGACGGAAGAATCCCGTGTCCGTAGCGATGCCGAACAGCAGCAGCTCCGCTTCGCGCGGCGTGATGCCGGCGTCAAAGCTTTCGATGATGAGTTGGACGAGGTAACAGGTGGCGGCGGCCGTCGGCACGAGAAAGGAGGCATCCCCGTACGCGCTCGTCGTTGCATGGTGGTCGACCACCGCTACCGGAAGACCCGCGATATCCTCCTTCAGCGCACCGACGCGTTGTGGCCCGCTGCAGTCGAGGATGATCGCCGCCGGATGGATCGCTCTCTGCCGGTCGGCCGGATCGAGGCGCGTGCGAAAGCAGTCGCCGAACGAGCGTATCTCCCGTCGGTCGAAGGGCCCGACGTTGAGGCAGGTGGTGCGTTTACCGAGCGCGCGCTCGAGAAACGACGCGAGGGCGAGGGCGGCGGCGATGCAGTCGCCGTCCGGTTCGACGTGCCCAACGAGGAAGAACGTCTCGTGCGCCTCGAGAAACGCGCGAACCTCGGCAGGCGGCGTCGGGGCGGACGGGAACGGGGCGTTCGGCATAGCCGGTCGCTAGAACTGGAACTCGGGCGCCTCGAGGTCGAACCGAGCCTGGAGGTCGTCACTCTGCGGGAGTCTGCCCCACGAGAGGTGGTTCATGTTCCGCTGGACGTAGAGCACGACGTGTGTGATTTCCGCATCGCGCCAGAAGATGTTGATGAAGGGTACGGCAAGGTCATCGGCGTAGACGAGGCGAGCCTTCGCCGCGGCCCCACCGAACCATTCCAGCGGGAGGTACGAGGTAGCGAGCATGAGCGAGTTCTGCCGTCGGTAGTCGATCCGATAGCCGAACGTCGTCGGATAGACCTTCTCAACGTAGAGCGTCGTGGCGTAGATGCTCGGTTCCTGTGTCGCCGCCACCATCGAGACGGCAAATACGATAAGCAGGACGAGTGCAAGCTTTTTCACCGTGCCCTCCTACAGACAGTAGTATATGCCGAGCGGTGCCCCGCTTCAAGCAGTTCTTGCGTACGGGCGTCCGTCCACGCTCAGACGTCCTCACGGCCGAGCGTGGCGAGCATGACCGCCTTGATCGTATGCTTGCGATTCTCGGCCTGATCGAAGACGCGGCTTGCCGGGCACTCGAAGACAGCGTCGGTTACCTCTTCGCCCTTGACCGCAGGGAGGCAGTGCAGAAAAACCGTGTCATGTCTGCCGGTGGCCGCCATGAGCCGGTCGTCGACTCGGTACGGTTCGAGGATCCGCTTTCGCTCTTCGGCCTCCGCCTCCTCACCCATGGAGGTCCACACGTCGGTGTAGATTGCGTTTGCGCCCCGCACCGCTTCGCTCGGATCGTCGGCCACCAGGAGCTCGGCCTGCGTCTTCGCGGCAAGCTCCCGGCATCGCTCGACGAGATTCTCGTCCGGCTGCAGCTGCGCCGGCGCACAGATCACGAAGTCGACCCCCGTTTTCGCGCACCCTGTCATCAGGGAGTGCGCGACGTTGTTTCGCCCGTCGCCCACGTAGACGAGCCGTTTGCCGGGGAGCGACCCGAAGC
>SLST01000223.1 GCA_007130265.1 Spirochaetales bacterium | reverse complement strand
TGAGCAGGGATCTGTACGGAAGGTTGAAGCAGCTCAAGAGGGCCTCGACCGGCCGACCTTCAACGCCGTCTCCTGCCTCAGTTCCTGAGACGCCCCGGAGCGGGGCACCCCCTCCGCCCGGCTGGCGGGTCGTGGCACCGAATGTCTTTGAACGCGAGAGGGTCGAGCCGCTTGCGGACCTGGGCTTCGCGCCGGCGGTCGCCGGGCAGCCGGATTTCGAGAGCAGAACCCTTGGCCGCCGCGTCGATGGGCGAACGTTGCGGTTCATGGACACCGAGACCACCGGTCTCTCCGGCGGGGCGGGGACAGTGGTCTTTCTCGCCGGAAGCGCCCGTCTGACCGACAGCGGCCTGCGGGTGCGTCAGACTCTGCTCGGTGACTTTCCTGCCGAACCGGATTTCCTGCGGGAAGTCGCGGCGGACCTCGGAGAAGGAATCTGGGTGAGCTACAACGGGAAGGCCTTTGACGCCCGCCTTCTCGAGTCCCGGTTCCTTATGAACGGACGGCCGCCGCTGTCGGCTGTGCACGTCGACTTGTTGCCGTGGTCGCGAAGGCTGTGGCGACGACGAATCGGCTCCTGTGCGCTCTCGGACGTCGAGCGTGAGGTCCTCGATCGGCGTCGTGTCGAGGACGTACCCGGAGTTGAGATCCCGCAGCGGTACTTCCACTCGCTGCGCACCGGAGAGTTCGGCGAGCTGGTCCCGGTGTTCGATCATCACTACCGCGACATGGTGTCGCTGGTTCATCTCTTCTTTCGGGTCGAAGCGGTCCTTGCCTCGCCGCTCGAGGACGAGTCGGTAGACTCCTATCGGCTCGGTCGGCTCCTGCTCTCCCGGGGGGAAGATGCGGGGCTCGAGCTGCTCGAGCGAGAGGTGAGAACTGGAGAGGAGGCAGCGCATCGGGCGGCGGTGCTTCTCTCTCGCGCGTATCGCCGGGCCGGCCGCCCGACTGAGGCGATCCGGGTCCTCACCGCATGCTCTCCTCGTGACGCGGCAACGATCGTCGTCGAGCTAGCGAAGATCCACGAGCACGATCTGCGCGATCCGGCGCAGGCTCTCCGCGTCCTCGAGGCATTTCTCGACCGTGCCGGCTCTCCGGAGACGAGAGCCCTCTTCTCGCACCGTCTCGCACGGCTCGGCCGGAAGGTGGGGGGCGCGGCGCCGGCAGACTGATCAGCTACGCACGGCAGCGAGGGCCCGCTCGTAGACTGAGACATACGACGGCGCGGCCTTCTCCCAGCCGAACCGCAGTTTCATCGCGGCCCGACGCATCGTGTCGATTCTGCCGTGCTCGCTGTGCCACATGCCGACCGCCGCGAGCGCCGCCTCGCTGATGGCCGACGGGCACGCCTCTTCGATGAAGAACCCGGTTCCCCCGCGTGCAGAGGCGGGCTCGACGGTGTCGACGAAGCCGCCGCACTTTGTGACGATGGGCAGCGTACCATAGCGCAGCGAGTAGAGCTGGTTGAGCCCGCAGGGCTCGTAGCGGGAGGGCATCAGGAAGAAGTCGGAGGCGGCCTCGATCAGGTGGGCCAGTCGTTCGTCGAAACCGATAACGACTGAGAGATTGCGGTACCGATGCGCGAGGGTGCGCAGATAGTACTCGTACCGCTCCTCGCCGCTTCCGAGAATTGCTACCTGTGTCTCGCCGCTCTCGAGAATGTCGGGAAGCGCACCGAATCCCGGGCTTGCGAGCTCCTCGAACCCCTTCTGGTCGACGAGTCGCGACACCATGCCGATGAGCGGCATCTCGTTGGTGATGGGAAGCCCCAGCTCCGACTGTACCGTATGCTTCGCGCGGTCCTTCAGCGCGACCGTCTCCGGCGTGTACTTTGCGTCAAGGTAGGGATCCTTCTCCGGATTCCAGACATCGTAGTCCACGCCGTTGAGGATTCCGACGAGGTTCTCCTTCCTCGCGGCGAGAACTTTGTCGAGGGAGAACCCGCGGCGCGGCGTGCGGATCTCCGTCGCGTACTGTGGCGATACCGTGGTGACCATGTCGGCATTGACGATTCCGGCCTTCAGCAGGTTGAGCGAGTCATAGTGGAGTAACTGGCTCTCCGACAGGTCGATCCAGCTCAGACCGCTGTGGGGGAGCTCGCCGACCGGGAAGGTGCCCTGGTACCCCACGTTGTGGATCGTGAGTACGGTGGCGGGCTTTGCCGCGCCTATCGCGGCGCGTCGCTGGGCGATGACCGGGACGATGGCCGTGGGCCAGTCATGGGCGTGCAGGACCTCGGGTTCCCACCCGATGAACGCGCCGATCGCGAAGGCGGCGTGGCTCAGCAAGCTGAACCGACGCAGATTGTCCGGGTACCCGCCTGCGCTTGTCCCGTATATCCCTTCGCGTGCGTAGAGCTCTTCATGGTCGACGAAATAGACGACAACCGATGAATCTCCAAGACGGCCTTCATAGACGGCCGTGGTGTAGATCTCCTGGCCGACGCGCACGGAGAAGGGCGTCGGGTAGCGGTAGAGGCTATCACGGCGTATCCCCTGGTAGCGCGGCATGAGGATCCGCACGTCGTGTCCGCTGCGGTCGAGCTCCTGCGCAAGCGCGGACACCGCGTCGGCAAGTCCTCCCGACTTCGCAAACGGCACCGCTTCGCTGGTGACCATCAGCACCGATAGATTCGATTTTCGTCTCTTCTTCAGCATAAGTTACCCGTAATACGTGATACGGAACTCGTCTTCAACCGAGAAGCCGATTCCCCCGTACAGCCGCAGCGCCGCGACGTTGTCCTTCTTGACGAACAGCGTCGCCGTCTTCCGGTCGGCAGCGACCTTCTGGAGCAGCCGCAGCATGAGCGCGGTGCCTATACCACGCGACCGCAACGCCCGTTCGGTGAACATACCGCCCACCTGGTCGTAGAATATACCCCTCGCATTTGTGTTCACCTTCCCAACCGGCACTCCGTCGAGCTCGGCCACGAGCACGATCTGCTCGCGCAGAGTCTGGCGCAGGTGTTCCATCGTCGCGTTGGGGCTGAACGTATTACCCGGCAGCAACACCTCTTCTATCTCATACTTCTTCTGGATGTCAAACAGGTGTCGTGCCGACTCTTCTCCCACCCGACGTATGATCATGCCGCGCGGAACGCGCGACAGGGCGGGCTCAGGAGGCGGGTCGCACTGGCTCATCAGGTGATAGTCGAGTTGCCGGGAAGGCCTTCGCGGGAGCACGGCCTCGAGCGCTGCGACATCCGCCGACCGACCAAGGATTGAGAACAGCCGACGACTTGCGCTCTGCAGACGCGCGGCCGCTTCCTGCTCGACGAGCGGTTTCGCCGGATCGAGGACGGGGTAGAGGACGCCATTGAGCCCCTGGAGTATCGCGCCGGTTACCGTCTCGGGTCTCTCTTCGCGGACGATCACCTGGTAGCTGCGAGTGGACGGCACTTGCAGACGCCGGCTCTCGTGGAGCCGCTCGGTGAACGAGACGCACCCTGATTCCTTGGGCCCGAGGAATCTCAGCAACGGACCAAGTCGCTCCTCGGTGAGCCGCACCCAGGGCATAGGCTAGTGATGGCCCCGGTCGATGGAGACCGGCAATCGTCCGGATGGCGTAATGCGTCCGAACAAGGCCGAAAACCCCGCGCGGAATGACTCCTCACCCCAGCCGTAGAGAGCAAGCGCTGTCCCGACCCACGGCAGCTCGGCAAGGTAGATCGGTGTGAGGATCGAAAGGACAACGACCTCCGCCTCGAGATCTTCGATCGCCGCGAGTATCTGCAGGCTATGAGGGTCGGAGAGGCAGAACACCACCGTGTCGTACTCGAGGACAAGGTTGCGGAAACGGCGGATCTCAGCTTCGTCCGCGGAGAAGAATCGTCCGGGCGACAGGCGATGGCGATTTGCATGCGGCAGAAAGTCGGCGCCTATCCTCAGGAAATCTTGATCCTTTCCGGCGAGCAGCACCCGTCCGTGACGAGACGTGTCGAAGGGCAGCAGCGCGTCCCGCACGACGGTCACGCTGCGGGCCGCCTGATCGCGGAGAAAGTCCAGGCTGCCTTGCTCGCGCATCGCATCGGCGATGCGTTCGACGTCCGGTACGAGCGGAACACGGTTTGCGGGCTTCAGATACTCGAGTTTCAGGTCGATCACGCGCCCGGCCGCCTCTCTGACGATCTCGCGGAAGCTCGGATCGGCTTCGTAAGTCGACATCAAGTGCTCATACAACGATCCGCGCGGAGTGGGAGTCTGGGAGAGCATGACCAGATCGTTTCCCGCGCGCAGTGCCTCGACGACGATCTCCTCGATACCCCAGTTACGGTCGGCGCCGTACTCCCATGCTCCGCCCATGTACAGATCGTCGGTGATGATCAAACCCTCGAACCCGAGGTCCCGGCGCAGCAGCTGGCGCTTGAAGTACGCCGAAAGCGACGCGGGGCGACCATCGTCCCAGATGCTCGGGAATCTCAAGTGTCCCGAGAGTATCGCGGGCACCCCCTCCTTGATCAGAAAGCGGAACGGAACGAGATCGCGGCTGGTGAGCTCGTCCATGCTGTCGTAGATGACCGGCAGAACACCGTGCGAGTCTTCAGATGCGTTGCCATGGCCCGGGAAGTGCTTGGCGGTGGCAATGACCCGCGTTTCATCGAGGCCGTGGAAGAAGGCCGTGCCGAGCAGTCCGCTCTGGACCGGGTCGTTGGAGAAGGCGCGCGGGCCGATAACGTGCGCTTCAGGGTTGATGTACACGTCCACCGTCGGCGCGAAGTTCATGTTGATCCCCAGCGCGCGCAGCTCCATGCCGATGTAGTACGCGCTGCGATAGGCATCGTAGGGGAGATTCGATGCTCCTATCGCCATATTTCCCGGCGTGATGATGGTCGAGAGGTCTCCACTTCCCTTGACGTGTCTGACCCACCCCCCTTCCTGGTCGGTCGCGGTGAGTAGCGGTATATCGAGCCGGTGCGCGGCGGCAAGCTCCTGCATGGTGCCGAGCGCATGCGCGAGTCGTATGAGATCCGCACCGTTCCACCCGAATATCTTCACCCCCCCGAGGTTCGTGGTACGTATCCACTCGAGCGCTTCGCTGCTCGGATCCTGTCCGACCCACCCGATCATGAGCGTCTGGCCAACGAGCTCCTCGGGAGTCATCGCGTCGAGCAGTCTCTCACGAACCACGTCGTCCGGCAGATCCTCCCAGAACGAGACCGGCTCGCTGGTTTCGGCGCCGCCCGCGGCGGCGACGATCAGCACCGCGATGAGAAGAGGGGTATTCAGTCCGGTAGGGCTTCTCCTGTACTTCACGCGGTTTCGACTATACCAAGGCACGACTCATCTGCGCAATTGATCCGGCCGACAATCAAAAGGAGTACGTATGCGCTGGAGGAAGCATTGAGAGCGGAGGAGATCAGGACCACGTTGACCGAGGAGGCTGAGCTGCTGATGGAGTTCGGCGAGCGCGAACAGGAGCTGCAGCAGGCCGTGCTCAGACGCGACTGGCCTTCGGTGGACGCGCATGTAGCCGCGATGGTAGAGCAGAGCCGGCGGTTCGTCCGGCTCGACGAGCGAAGACACGAGTTGATTGCCGGTGCGAAGGCGGACATGGGGCTTCGGCCCGAAGCTCCCTTCGGCGAGCTCGTCGATCGCTTTCCGGAGGCCGACAGGCAGGAGCTCCACGCGCTGTTCAGGTCGCTGCAGGTTCTGGTGCTCAAGGTGAAGAGCATGACCCGAAGCATCGACTCGTACGTTCGCGGCAGCCTGCGCGCGGCCCACGACGTCCTTGGGGAGGTGTTTCCTGACCAGAAGGGTACGCTCTATTCGAGAAGGGGACGACGGATGCACGCCGACGGACGAGCAATGGTCGTCGACCGGCACCTGTAGGAGGATCTGATGCAGTCGACGTTTTCCGGAATCGAGTTGGGCAAACGAAGTCTCTTTGCGCAGAACCGTGGGCTTCAGACCGTGGGGCACAACCTATCCAATGCCTCCGTCGAGGGGTACAGTCGCCAGCGCGTCGAGTTCGCCCCAACCGACCCGCTCTACCGGCCTCAGCTGAACCGGGCCGAGCGACCGGGACAGACGGGTCAGGGTGTCGACATCGCCCGAATCGAGAGAATCAAGGACATGCTGCTCGAGCGCCGGATTGTCGGACAGGCCGGTGGCGAAGGATATTGGGAGAGCCGCGACAAGTACGTGAGGATGCTCGAGCAGGTCTATAACGAGCCGGTCGACGTATCGATTCGGACGCAGATGGACAGGTTCTGGGACTCCTGGCAGGAGCTCAGCGCCTTTCCCGAGCAAATGGCCGCCAGGCAGCAGGTGCTCACCAGGGGCCAATCGCTCGTGGAGAGCATCCAGCTGCGCTATCACAGCCTCGAACAGATACGGTCTATGCTCGAAGACGAGATACGGATCACCACGTCGCAGGTAAACAGTCTTACACGCGAGATCGCGGCCCTCAACGAAGAGATCGTCAAGGTTGAGGCCGCCGGCGACAACCCGAACGACTGGCTCGACCAGCGCGATCTGCGCGTCGAGGAACTGGCGAAGCTCATCAACATCACGATCGACACGAGCGACCCGGATGAGTACAACGTGCACACCAACGGGCATCAGCTTGTCCAGGGCTCGGTTGCGCTGAAGTTCGCCACCGAGCGCGATCCCACGAACGAGGGGTTTTCTCGCGTCGTCTGGGCGGAGGGTCGTGAGGAAGCAGCGTTTCGTACCGGACGGCTTGCGGCGCTTCTCGAGCTCAGGGATGTTGACGTTCGCGGAGAGATTCAGAGTCTTGACAGCATGGCCGTTAACTTCGTCGACCTGGTCAACGAGGTTCATCGACGAGCCTACGGGCTCGACGGATCCACCGGCAATGACTTTTTCGTCGAGTATCCGTTCGTGAACAATGCACTGGGAAATTACGATCGCAGCGGTGACGGGCAGTTCGACTCCACGTATCTCTTCAGGATTTCCGGCGCGAACCGGCTCGATCCCCAGGAGCAGATCGGCCTGTCGGGCACCTTGACGCTCTCCGGACCCGCGGGGCTCGTGACAATCGACTACTCGGCGACCGACACGGTTGGCGAGCTGGTCAACCGGATCAACCATTCGCCGAGCGAAGTCGTGGCCAGGCTCGACAACGAGGGCCGGCTCACTCTGAAAGGCACGCCGGCACAGGCCCTCGTCGATCCGGATTTCGTGGTCCGCTATCTCGAGGACTCAGGGCAGTTCCTCGCCGGGTACGCCGGGATACTGCAGGGTCCGGGACCCGATAACGCCTACAGCTGGGAACAGTCGGACGCGGTGCTGACGCTGCGCGCCGAAGTCGACTACGCGGTGGCGCCGCTCTCCCATCCGTCCGGATGGATGGGCGTGAACGAGGATCTCATCCGCCAGCCCGCCTCCGTCGCCGCGAGTCTGGCAACGGCCGGCAGACCCGGAAACCCCGGAGACGGAAGCGCCGCGCTGCAGATTGCGTCGATTCGCAACCAGCCCGTGCAGGTGGGACAGATTCGAAGCTTCGACGACTACTTCGCCGATTCGGTTGCCGGCGTGGCTCTCCGGGGTGAGGAGGCGGCCCTGGCACTCGCGACTCAGAACGCCATTATGAAGGACCTCAGGGATACACGGGAGAGCATCAGCGGCGTCAACATTGACGAGGAGATCGCGCAGATGATCAAGTTTCAGCATGGGTACGCCGCTGCAGCGCGGTTCATCTCCGAAGTCGACCGGATGCTCGACACGATTATCAACAGGATGGGAGTGTAAGAGATGCAGCGCGTCAGCACGAACATGTCCAATGACGACATGCAGTACTATGCCCGCCGGCGTGAGAGCAGGCTGTTGAATACGCAGAACCAGATCGCCAGCCAGAACCGGATCCAGGCGCTTCGTGATGACCCGGCCGCGGCGGCGCATGCGACCCGTCACTCGAGTTACCTGTTTCGTCTGAACCGTTACTCCAGGAACATCGAGACGGCCCAACTTCGCCACCGTGAGAGCGAAGTGTACATGCAGGAAGCGGTTTCCATCCTACAGCGGGTACGGGAACTCGGCCTGCAGGGTGCGCAAGGGACGTATACGAGAGAGGATACGCGGGCAATGGCAGCGGAGGTCAATCAGCTGCTGAACCAACTGGTTGAGTCGGCGAATGCCAAGGGCGGAGACGGCGCGATGCTTTTCGCCGGCGATCGAACTCAGTCGGCCCCGTTCCGTGCGATCACCGGACGGGTGGAAGGGTTCGGCGAGCCGGTCATCGCCCAGGTGCAGTATCTCGGAACGATCAGCGAGAATAGAACCGAAATCGCCGAGGGGAGCTACATCCCGCTGAACTTCGCCGGGAACCAGGTCTTCTGGGCGGAGAACCAGCAGATATTCAGCAGCGTAAACGCGACGAGCTACGTGGTGCAGGAGGACTCCACCATCCACGTGGACAGCCAGGAGGTTCAGCTGCGCGCCGGCGACAGCGTCTCGGCGATCATCGCGAAGATCAACGATTCCGGTGCGCCGGTCCGGGCACACCTCGATCCTGTCCAGAACTCGCTGGTCATCGAGTCTACCGCACCGCACCAGCTCTGGCTCGATGACGGTGAGAACGGGCAGGTCTTGCGCGATCTGGGTATACTCAGCGAACGGGGCAACGCGCCGCCCATGAACATCGCCTCCTCGGCGCGGGTCTTTGGGGGTTCGATGTTTGACACCATGGTCAACTTGAGGGACCGGCTTGCCGCGGGAGACACGATCAACATCGGCGGTCGAGCGCTCGGCGCAATCGACAGTGCGCTCGACAACCTGCTCGGCCGACTCGGAACGCTCGGGTCGTACGACGAGCGGCTGCGTCTGGCCTTCGATCGGACCCAGAGCACCATCCCCGAGATCACCTCGAGGTACTCGAACGAGGTCGACGTCGACATGGCAGAGGCGATCACCGAACTGCGAATGCTCGAGTACACGCATCGAGCCGCCATCGGGGCCGCGGCCCGCATCATCCAACCAACGCTTCTCGACTTCCTGAGGTAGTCATGCGGATCGACTCGAAACCTTACGGACCGCTTGAGATCAACGAGCGACAGGTGATCACCTTTCCGGTCGGGATCTTCGGGTTCGAGCGGCTTCGGCAGTACGCCTTGCTCGATGCCGCCCAGACCGGATTCTACTGGTTGCAGAGTCTCGAGGACACGGATCTCGCGTTCATCATGCTCAACCCGTACGACCTTCGGTCGGACTATGTGCTCGAGGTTGCTGACGAGGATCTGGAGTCGATCGGATACGAGCAGGACGAGGATATCCTGGTCTTCGCGATCGTGACGATCCCCGATGACGAGACGAAGATAAGCGCGAATCTCCAGGGGCCGGTAATCATCAACCGGGCAGCGCAGCTCGGTCGCCAGTCCATCTCGCTCGATCCTCGGTGGAGGACCAAGCACCTTCTCCTCGATGAGCTCGCAGAGACCGGGGGTCGTTGAGATGCTGATTCTCGCACGAAAGATCAACGAGAGCATCGTCATTGGCGATTCGATTCATGTCTCGGTCGTGGACATCAAGGGCGACCAGGTGAAGCTCGGCATCGACGCTCCGCGCCAGGTGAAGGTATACCGACAGGAGGTCTACGACGCGATTCAGGAGGAGAATCGCGCGGCAGCACGAAGCGCGCTGACGAGAACCTCGGACGCATCACTGCCTTCTCTCAAGCGAAAGCCGGACGAACAGAGCTGACTTCACGCAACCGGCCGTAGGAGGCGGAGCCCGTCACGAGTCGCGCGAGAGTTCGGCGTCGCTTCGTCGCACGTAGCGCGGGCCCTCGTCGACCGCATCGTACCCAATCACTTTCAGGTGGTGCTCGGCCTGCTCGAGGAGCGAGACCGCGTACCCGCCGCGAAAGTCCGCCCCTCGGAAAAGCTCCAGGCCCTCAGGGGGCTCACCGCTACCGAGCGTACGCATGAACCGGCAGACATGGGGCCCGCACAGGAGGACTCCGCCGGTGTCGACGTCGCCATCGGCGACGTCGCAGAGGAGATCCCGAGCGCGCGTCAACAGACGGCGCGGCTCGAGGTCGAGATCTTCGGTCAGGCGCGTTCCCGCCGAGTAGACCGCCGCATAGTACCTGCCCTTACGGCCGTCTATGAGCGGCATGACAAGGGTGGCTGATGAATCGGTCGCGGCCGCCATGACGTCGAGCGTTGGAACAGAGACGAGCGGAAGGGCCGAAAGATCCCTCATCCCGGCGACTGCCGACGCGATTCCTTTCGCCGTCGCCATGCCGATTCGCAGGCCGGTGAACGAACCGGGGCCCCTCATGCACGAGACGAGGTCGATCTCACCGGGGCACAGCCCGGCTTGTCCGAGTAGTCGGTCGACCATCGGCAGGAGCATCCGCGCGTGATGCAGCCCCTCGTCACGGATCTCGTGGTACGAGCGCGTGTGCGAGCCTTCGACGCGAAGCGCAACCGAGAGGATCTCCGTTGCGGTGTCTATCGCGAGGTGGTTCACGTCATCGTACCTGTGACGGGTTCAGGCACCCCGGAACGTCGATCGATCTGCTCCCGTCTCTGTTGGCGTGCAGGCGTATCCTCATCGCAGCGTCCGGAAGCTCTGATCCGGCTCGCTCGGGCCATTCGATGACGCACACGCCATCGCCGCCGAAGACCTCTTCCAGGCCCAACTGCAGGAACTCCTCCTCATCGTGGATTCGGTACAGATCAACGTGGTAGAGGATCAGCCTGCCGGGGTACTCGCTCACGATCGTGTATGTCGGGCTTGTGACCGGTTCGCTCACGCCGAGGCCACGGGCGATTCCCTGCGTCAGAGTCGTCTTGCCGGCGGCGAGCGGTCCTTCGAGGAGAATCACCGTTCCCGCGGTCAGCAATGAACCGATACGCTCGCCAAGTGCTCGCGTCTCTTCGGCGGTGCGGGTTGTCGTGTTCAGGGCAGCTCCCCGCTCTGTTCGAGCTTGCTGATGTGGGATCTCAATGCGGATGCGGCTGGGAGAACCGGACAGTCGATGTCATCGAGAAAGCGAACACGGATGTCGACGGCGCCGAGCGGAGAGTGCTCGAGGACGAACTCCACACGACCCGAGGCGAGTTGCGTCGCTCCGTGGGCGAGGACCGCGGTTGCCGTATAGGTACGGCGGTACAAGAGAGGCGTCTCCCGGCGCGAGATGTTCGTCAAATCCAGAACTTTCATCAAAGGAATCGTAATTGAGCGGCTTGCCCCGGTCAAGGTCCTGACCCGTTCGGCACTGTGCTACTCCGTGAGGCCGTACACGTAACTCTGGATCCGGTTGAGATGCTTGCGGGATACGCGAGTGAACTTGATGTGCATCAGCCGTCCCCGCGTGCGTTGGTGTTCGACCGCGCGCACCATTCCGTATGCCGACAGAGGCGTACCATCGGCACCTTCGAAATCGACTTTGAGAATGCCGCCTTTGGGCAGAGCTATCTGCGTGCGGATCGCACATCCACCGGCCGAAAGGTCCTCGAACCGGCCGAAAATCCGACGATTCTTGTTGACGAAGGCCTGGGTCTTCCGTTTCCGTCCCCTGCCGGTTGTCAGTACGGTGACGGGGTAGAAGTAGCACGGACGGTCGTATGCACGGCGGGGCGAGCGTCGTTTCTGGGTCTGTCGAATATTCGTCGCGTGTTCAACGAACATGATAGAAGCGCCGCGCGCATTGTTGAAGCCGATCACCCTTGTCTTGAACGTGTACATGCGGTCGTGCTCGTCGACGAAGCTCACCTGCAGGACCGTACCCTTCCGGTAGGACATGCTCGACCCGCGACGTTCGTACGGCAACTCTATACCCAGGCCGTTGTGAACGTTCGACGCCACCACTGAGTCGTGACGATTGCCTTCAGACGACCGGATCTGAACTGCTCGGCCAATCCGGATGTGTCTCGAGGAGGGAAAAACCCTCACATTTGACTGAGCGTTTTCGATCGTCCGCTTCACCGTGAAAAGCAGCGCCTTCCGCCGCTCACGTTCGGCCTCGGGGAGATCCGCGAGATCGATTTGATCCATACGTCTTCGCAGCGCATGGTTGAGATAGGGCGCATTGGTCATCAACCTTTGCGGATTCTGCAGCCCGAGGGTGCGGACGAGATCCTTCAGAGCTCGTCGCTGATCGGGGCTGAGGCCGGCTTTCTTCGCCTGGCGGCCGAGTCCGGTGGCCCGGCTTCCGCCACCGCCTCCGCGGCGGCTGTTCAGGACTGCCGCAAGCGTTCCGACGAGTACGATCGCGCCGAACACGATGAGTGTTATACGGGTCTGAGCCGGGTCCGGCTGAGCGAAGAACTGGATCTCTTGCTGCAGCAGTACCGGTGTCATGCGTTCCCGCCACGGTCGGGCAGCAGCCTATCGAGATGCTCGAGGCGAGGTGCGATCTCGTACTCGAGCAGGTCGCCCACCAGCACGCTGTCCTGCATCTCAAAGGCGTCCTTGAGCTCGGTCAGCTGCGGGGTGATCTCCTCGGCGAAACGGCGTACGCCTTCTATATCAACCGCCGGGTCGGAAGTCCGCGCTTCAACCAGAGGCACGAGCCGCAGCACTCGGGTGAGTAGCTCGGTGAGTCGGATGACGGTCTGCATCGCCGTCGACTCATCTCCGGTCTGAAGCTGCACCGGCACGTCAACCAGCTGTACGGCAGCCGAAGCTAGTTGCCCGAGCGACAGCGCGAGCTCGCGTTCGGGCTCCTGGTACTCACGCTCACGGGTCTGGAGGATCGTCCGCAGGCCCGAGAGCTCGGCAAGGAGCGGCTCAGCCGCGGCCGGGTCGGGCATCAGACCGGATTCGAGCTTTCGATCTGTGCAGATTCCGACCCGCCCGTTCTCGTCTACCAGCGAGGGGAAGAACTCGGCGAGCCGGCCACGCACGTATGGGAGCTCCTCTGCGAGCTCGCCGATCGGGCCGTCGTCCCGAGTCTCGAGGGCGTGGGCGAGGAGCGCGCAGTACTCGTCAAGCGCGATCAGCGTCGCATGGTCGGCCTCCGAGAGTGGAAGCGCCTCGACGCTGATCTCCCGCACGTTGTGGAGCGCAATATCGGCCCATGCGTCACGATCGTGGATCGCGTAGGTCTGATCGTTGACGTCGAGCGAGGTGATCGCGAAACGACCGGAACGCAGCCAGTCGGCAAGCTCATCGATCACTTCACCGAGCGATGACTCGTTTTCGAGGCTGAAATCGATCGGTTCACGGTTGACGAGAATCTCCATAGGTCTCCCCTAGAGTGTCGGCACGGACCGTTCGTTGCCTGAGTAGAGTAGGCCGACGCCCGCTCCGACCGCGCCGCGGTCTACCGATTGCGCGTCTGGGCCTGGAGACTCTCGAGCGACTGTTCGCTGTCGCGCATCTGACGCAATGCCGCCTCCATCCTCGCGAAGTCGGCGCGGTACCTCGCCTCTACCTGCGCGAGCCGAGCTTCTTCGCGCTCGATACGATTTCTCGTGTCGGAGATCGTCCTGCCGATCCCGCCGGTTCGGGTCGCGATCAACCCGCCGGTCTGCGTGTAGGGGCGAAGGTTTCGCTCGAGCTCGTACGCGACTCCGGAATCGATCGCGCGGTCGTTGTCGGTGTCATTCCCGAAGAGCTGTCGGACCGCGACGAACTGCGTTCGAAGCGCCGCGTCGACGTCGCGAGGGCTCATCTCCATGTATCCGCGCATTCTGCCGGCCTCCAATCCACTTCCGGGTCCCGACTGGTTGGTCGAGATACCGAGTTGCGCGAGCAGCGTGAGTTCGTTTCCGGCGTCGGTAGGGTAGGGGTTCATCATGATGGTCTGCAGGCGCGATTTAAGGGTGTTCAGCGCGAGATTCCCCTGGAGCAGACCGAGCTTACCGAGGGCTTCCTCTCGCTCGTCCCTCGTGTAGTTGGTGAGTTCGTCCACGATCGAGGTGTCTGATCTCGTGAGTATGTTGATCTCGCGCATCAGCTCGTTGTAGTAGAAAATGTACTGTATGAGCGCGTCGGTTACCTGTTCGCGGTCCGGCTCAACGAGAATCTCGACCGGTGCGACCGTGGGAGCGCGAAGCGTGATGGTCACGCCTTCGATGAGGTCGTCGACGACGTTGGTCGGTCGGACCGCTTCGATCCCGTCGATCTCGACGATCGCGTCGCGCGCGGTGCTGATCGGGCTCACCGGCGCCACGTCTCCTCGCGTTCGCGGGTCGTAGACGGTGATGTTGCGAACCGAGATCTCGCGGTGCGTGTTGCGGTTGCGTATCTCAACCGCATCGAGTCGCTCGACATGCTCGGCGAGCGGTACGCGAATGGACTCGAAGCCGTCCGTGTTCCCGAGCTCGGGCAGCGGCACGCTTGCTTGCCCGGCACGAAGATAGAGCACCTGAAGATCGTCGCGCACCTCAGGCGGTTCCGGCTCCTGCCAGTCAGGGAGCGGCACGCTACTCGGAGCGCTTTCGATCGTCACGTCACCGAGTGTCACCCCGTCCGGATCGGGGATACGCGGGCCCGGCGGACGTTCGGGGGGGCTCCACGGCTCGTAGAAGTCCCGGACATTGATCTCGAGTTCCAGCACCAACGACTCTGTAGAGGGCACGGTGGGGAGTCGGACCGTGGCGGTGCCGCCGGGGTCCACCGTAAGCGTTCCGTCGGTGATCCTTCGAGTCTCCGCCGGCGTGGTGCCGCTGACGGTGCTCGCCTGTATTGGCGGTCGCACGACATCGTCGCGGACCTCTTTGAGTATGCTCGTCTCCAGCGCGAATGCGCGAGCGGCCTCCAGAAAGGAGAGCGCTTGGTCGCTGCCGGTCTTTTTCGCTTCGATGAGGATGACTCTGGTGTTCGCGGTGTTCCGTACGACCCGTGCCTGGACCAAGTCGCCGGCCCTCTGGTTGACCGCCTGAGCGAACGCTTCGAGCGACCCCCCGGGAAAACTGAAGAAGACTTCACTCTCACCAACACGGAAGCCGTACCGTCCGCGGTCGACCTGGATGTCGGTAGGGAGATTGCGAGAGACGAATCGGTCGGCCTCCGCGAGCTGACGGACGGCTATGCGGGCCGTACCCTCGGGAGCGTTCCTGTTCGCGTCCGCGATCACGGCGGCTTCGTTGGATGAGTTGGCTATTCGCTCGTTGAACGGGTTTTCGAACCCGAAGAGCAGGCTGGCGGCCTGCTGGAGGTTGGAGATGCGTCTGCCGATCTCGAGCCACGCCTGCCGCTCCTCCTCGGCGGCGTCGATGCTCCGCTCCATCCGGGTGACGGTCGAGCGTTCTGCCTCCATAATGTCGTCGACCATTGATTCGGTGTCGATGCCGGAACTCGTGATTCCGGGTATCATGATATCGGACAAGATTCCTCCCGTATCGTCGCCGCCCGGTAGAGAAGGTAGCGCGACGCGGGCTATTTTCTGTGCGCAGGCCTCAGATCTGCTCGTCGATGAGCAAGCCGATTGCCTCCCGCAGGCGCACGTGCAGACGCTGGATCTCCCTGGGCGGAAGCTCCTTGATCACTTTATCGGTCTGTCGGTCGATGACCTTGACGATCACCTCGCCGAGCTCCCGGTTGATGCTGAACTGGAGTCGACGATTAAGCGCGGATGCCACCACCTCCAGATCCCGAACAAGCGACTCAAGCGGTGGCTCCGGACTGCGTCCCGACGGAAGCTCCCGGTCAGGAAGACGAGCAGCCTGTTCGGCAAGCGTGGGCATTCTCGGGGCACGCGTTCCTCCCGGGAGCACTCCTGGCGTCACGCTGTGTCCGACGATCCCTGTAATCTCCATAGACATGATCTTACCTCCGTGTAAGATGCCGTCTTGAGAGAGCGGGGAGGAGAGCGCGAACCCCTCCCCCTCCTTGATGTCCCAAGAAATGACGTCCAGAAATCTCTTGGTTATGCAGTTGCCTCGAGGTCAACTACCGCAACGGAGTCATGGAAAAAACTAACCCAACAGCTGCAAAACCGACTGTGGCTGCGTATTCGCCTGGGCGAGCATCGCCGTATTTGCCTGAACCAGAATCTGGTTCTTGACGAAGTCGACTACCTGGCGGGCCATGTCGGTGTCACGGATCCGGCTTTCCGCCGCAGCGAGGTTTTCGCTCGCAATCGCGACGCCCTGCTGGGCGATCTCGAACCGGTTCTGGTACGCTCCCAGATCAGCGCGCTGCCGGTTTATCTGCCGCATTGCCGTGTCTACGATGCCAATCGTACGATTGGCAAGGTCCGGAGTGGAGATCGAGACGATCCCGCCTTCGCCCTGGAAGTCTTCCAGGCCAAGCGCACGGGCCGTCATGGTTCCAATGAACACCTGCTCGCTCTGATCCATGTTCGCCCCCACCTGGAACTGCATGATTTGCCCGACGGCGGAATCGCGTGCGAAGGCGCCTGTGAGCATGTTCATACCGTTGAACTGCGCGTGGGATGCGATGCGGTTCACCTCGTCGACGAGCTGCGAAACCTCAACCTGGATCTGCATGCGATCTTCCGCCGTGTAGATGCCGTTGGCACTCTGGACGGACAGTTCGCGGATCCGGTGGAGGATGTCCTGCGTATTCTGCAGGTATCCTTCGCTCGTCTGGATGAAGCTGACCGCGTCCTGGATGTTTCGTTCGGCCTGGTTCAGGCCCCGGATTTGGCTCCGAAGCTTTTCGCTGACCGCGAGTCCAGATGCGTCGTCTCCGGCACGATTGATCCGCATTCCGCTCGAAAGCTTCTCGATGTTCCCCTGAATGGAATCCTGCCGGAAGTTCAGAGTACGCGAGGCGAATGCGGAACTCGTGTTGTGGTTGATGATCATATGACCCTCCTTGATGTGTCACTGAGGGCAATCCTTGCCCTCACTTCCTGCACGCGTCAGAAGGTATATCGCGCTCCTTCTGCTCCGTTCTCCGCGC
>SLST01000152.1 GCA_007130265.1 Spirochaetales bacterium | reverse complement strand
TATAAGCCCCGCTTGTTCTACCAGGTTGATGTGGTTCATGACAGCGAAACGCGACATCGGAAAGGCGGCGCTGATCTACCTGAATCGTCTCATCGTCGAGCGCCTTAAGCTTCTCTCCCAGGCACAAGCCACCGTCGCGATGGCGCGATTCAACATCGGCGAGTTGGTCCGGTTCAACACCGATGATGGGCGCACCATTACCGGTCGCATCATCAAGCTGAACAAGAAGACGATCTCGATTCTCACGAATGACCACCAGCGGTGGAACGTCGCACCGGTGTTCCTCGAACGCGTCGAAGGCGAATGAGGACAAGACGAAGTACCTGCGAAGACTCTCAGCCCGAGCGCACAGCCTCGACGAAACGTCGCGCTGCGGAATGTCGCCCTGGCGGCCTTCTCGGTACTCCTCACCCAGAGTCCGTTGTTTCTCGCACATCAGCGATCGACGCAGCTGAGCGAGGGCAGGAGTAATACCGGGACGGTCTCCAGCGTCAACGACATTCCAAGTGACAACCACATACGCTCTAGCTGGATCCGGTAGACGTCTCGCTCGTGCGGCCGGTGTTCAAGCGGGTGCTCGAGGAGCTTCACGATCGCGCGGCTCTCCTACGTGGAGCACGGCGTGACAATACTCGGCGACTTGTACAACTATCGGGAGTTCATGTACACTAGGGCATGATCGTCAAAGCGAGCGAACTGCGGCGCAATCTCTTCACGTACCTCGACCGGTGCGTTTCTGACGGCGAGGTGCTTGAGGTTCCGCGGCACGGCTCGACCGTCCGTATAGCGGTCGCGGCTCGACGCCTGCCGGTGGCCGAGCTTCCATCGAGGCCAGGGGCGGTTGTCGACCCCGAGTCGCTCGATACATTCTCCCCGTCCGAGTGGACTCCATAGTGGTCTTCCTGGACACCCACGTCGCGGTCTGGCTCTACGCGACCCCCGTCCGTATCCCGACGGCCGTTGCGGCGGCGCTCGACCGCGTGCAGCCCTTCGTATCGCCGATGGTACGGCTCGAGCTCGCGTTCCTGTACGAGATCGGTCGGCTCCGCGATCCGGAGTCCGCCGTGCTCGGCGCGCTTCGTCGCGACCTCGACCTCCGCGTCGAGGAGAACGGTTGGGCGCGCGCCGCCGAAGTCGCCGCTCATCTATCGTGGACGCGCGACCCGTTCGACCGTCTGATCGCTGCGCACGCGATCTGCTTCGGCGCTCCGCTCTGCACCCGTGACCAGCTGATCCGCGATCACTACGCCGAGGCGTTCTGGGGCTGACCGTGCCGACCGCACTCCCGGGTGCTGCCCGACTTCAGAAAGGTGGGGCGCGTCCGGAATGCGTCGCCGCAACTCGCCCTCGGCAAGGAGTCCCGAGTAGAAAGGCCTGCCCTCAGCCTGCGAGTACACCTTCGACTTGGGATCCTCGACGATGTTGATACCGAACGGAAATGCCCGGGGTGAGCGAGTACAGGCCGAGTGACTGATCGTATCGCCGGCGTCCCTGCCAAGACTCTCAGCCCGAGCGCACAACCTCCACGAGCCGCCGCCTGCCGGCCTGTGACAGACGCGGTGCATCAACGGCCACCTTCACTCGCAGATCGATCGAATCGGCGGGTCCGGCGTCGGCTATGCCATTCGGAACCAGCGGTTCAGGTCGACCGGAATGTGATTTCCGACGACTTGCTCATCTTCCGTCCGTCGGTCCCGCGCAGGAGAGGCACAGTCACGACGATCTGTGCGTCCAGACCTTCTGCACGCTGCAGGTCTCGGTCGCACAGGTAGTTGTACAACTGGTCGCTCCCGCCGATCTCGACGTCGGCTTCCAACAGCGGTGGCCGTTCGGCCTGCGTCCGCTCGGGTCGCCAGTCCGCGCGCGAACCGATCTGCCCAACCTGCCGCTCGACCTCGTGCCCGGTTGCCGGCATCAGTCGACGCCTGCACTCGTATGGCACCCCCGCTCCGCCCGCCACGCGACGACGGGACGATTTTAACCTCATGTCGCTTGGTTGGGCTTATTTTGTGGTAAGGGTGCCGTCTTAACGACTGAACGACAGGATGACAGATCAGGATCACAGCGCGTGCGCCGGGCGCTCGCTATCGGTCCAATCGTTCTCGTGCTTCTCGTACTGGTCGGACTCTATCTTCTGCGGTGGACGATTCTGCAGCAGCCTCTGAGTACGGTGATCGAAAACCTCGTGCACGACGCAACGAATCTTGAGGTCGAAGTCGGGGCGATACGCGGCAACCTGTTCGGCGGTATTCGGATCGGATCGATTCGCACGGCGACGCCGAACACCGACGGACTCCTGCGGTCGCTCGACATCGATGAGATCCGGATGCGCTACCGCATCGCAGACCTCCTTCCGTTCCTTGCGCTCACCGACCTTCCGCTTCCGCGCTTCACCTCCCCTGCTGCCGATACGCAATGGCTCGAAGACGATGAGTTCACGACGGCGCACGTCGTCTCGAACCTGAGTCGCACGATTCCCCACTCTTTCGAGCTCGAGCTCGGCGGAAGCGTGGTCCTCAACGGCGTCGAGCAACGAAGCTCGGCTCTGTTCGACCTGAGGCTCCCAGCAGGTGTCGCCGGGGAGAACCGCGAGATGACGTTCGAGCTCACCAACATCGGCTCGTCGTTGCGATGGCCGGGCATTCGAGACGACTCGCTCGCGCTCGTTTTCACGCTCGCCCCGGGTAGGCTCCGGTTGCGAACCGATCCGCCAGGAACAGACGAGACGATCTCACTTGAGGCCGTGCTCAAGAGCATCGACGCGGGAGACCAACCGGTTCTATCGAGTGCGCTCATCACGGTTTCGGCGGACCGCCTTCATCTGCACGGAGAGGCCGACGAGCGTTCTGCGGTGCTCACCGCCACGCTGCCGGAAGACGACCGCTCCACCGCATTCGTGAATCAGACGCTAGACCACCCCTCTCTCGCTGCGGGGGCGCTCCAACTCGACGCGGTGCTGCGCCTGCCACCGGCCACACCACGCGAGGCGGCCTTGCGGTCGATCGTTGCAGAACTGTTTTCGGCACCGGTCCGCCTCATGGAAGACGCTGAGCTCTCGGCCGCGATCGACGCTCGCTCGTGGAGGTTCTCACCGGTCGCCGTCGAGAAGCTTGTCGGTTCGGCGCAATGGTCACAGGGCCGTCTCACAGTTGGAGTCTCGAGCGCCGCCTTCACCGTGGAGGGGCTCGATCTCGCGACCTCGTCCAAGAGGAGTTCCGGCGTCGCGGTTGATCTCGGTGGCGCGACCTGGAACTCCCGGACCGGTGAAGCAAACGTGGAGGAGCTCATCGTCGAGGGAGGTGGCGGCCGCGTTCGGATCGACGGAATCGTGCTACTGCCCCAGAATGGGTCGGGAATCGACCATATCGGAGGCACACTCGGAGGCCGGCTATCGGTCGCGGAGCCCGACGAGGTCGCCGCGCTTCTCGCCCGCCTCGGTCTCGTCCCGGAACTCCCGGAGGGCTACTCGGCAGGCGATAGCATCGTCGTCGACTTCGGGATCGAGGGTGCAAGCGGAAATGCACGGATCGATGTGGAGGCTCGCGTAAGCCGAGCGACGGTGCCCGGCCTGGAGTTCGAAACTATCGAGGCGGATGCCGCCATCGCGCCGGACTCGGTATCGGTGAGCCGGCTCACCCTCGAGTCTGAGATAGGCACAATCGCCGCATCCGGCACCTTCACCTCCGACCGTCTCGCGCTCGAGATCGACGCGAGAGCAATCCCGTTCGAGTTTCTCGTCGGACTTCTCGATCCTGCTCTCTCCACCGGTGCGGCTGGAACTGTCTCGGTACTCGCGACTGCTGAAGGCGACCCTCGTTCACCGACAATCGTGCTGCGAGCGGAAGGCGATTCGCTGGCGATCGAAGGCGAGAACGTAACCGTTGTCGTCGACGTCAGACAGGAGGCCGGCGAGATCCACCTCGTCGCGCTGACCATCGACATCCCCGGTCTCGCGAATGCCCGGGGGAGCGGGTCGGTTCCGGTCTCAGTCGGGACGGGCGGCCTCCTGACCGGGGATCTCACACAGACGAAGCTCGGGATAGAAGCGTCTCTGCAGGGAGCAGCAGACCGCTGGTCGGATGCGAGAGTCGAGCTCTCGGCAGCCCTCGAAGGCTCGGCAGGCTCCTTGCGCCTCGAGGCGTCCGGCTTCGACACGGCGACTGCGCACACCATAGTCGGGATCGACCCGATTGCCGAGTTTCACTTTGCGGCCGACATCTCCGACGTACTCGCCCCATCGCCAGAGCTCACCGCCGAGCTGATCTCCGGCACGACGCTT
Source organism: Spirochaetales bacterium (assembly GCA_007130265.1). Classification (GTDB taxonomy): domain Bacteria; phylum Spirochaetota; class Spirochaetia; order DSM-27196; family SLST01; genus SLST01. The sequence continues at coordinate 461 of SLST01000152.1, read as the reverse complement.
CTCGCATGGCTTGAAGCCAGTCCAGAAGCGGGATGGACCGGCGAGGTGAGACTGCCGGTGGCGGAACTATCACACTTCGTGCCGGGGATCGATCTCCTCGGTGGCGTCGTCCGGGGCTCACTGAGAGCGGACGCGGACGGCAGTTCGGTGCGAGGAGAAATCGAGCTCCAGGACCTGATGGTGAAGGTCGCCCCGCAAGTGCCGACGGTATCGTCGCTGACCGGCTCGCTCACCTACGAAGACGGCATCATACGTACGCAAGGGTTGTCCGGCGAGATGGGAGACGAACCTGTCACCGTTTCGGGCTCGTACTCCTTCGCCGACGATGAGGTCACGCCAATTCAGATTCGCGTCGGCGGCCGCAACGCGCTTCTCGTGCGGTCGCCTGATATGCAGGTGCGATCGGACATCGACGTCGCTCTCGCGGGCGGGGCCGAGTCGACCCGGATGTCCGGCAGCAT
>SLST01000009.1 GCA_007130265.1 Spirochaetales bacterium | reverse complement strand
CGTACGCGAGGATCTCGCCGGTACGCGGGTCGGCGAGGAGCCCCGCCGCATTGCCGATGCGGAACTCCCGTGCGAGACCGACCGATGAGGCGAGAAGCCGCTCGAGCCGACGCTGGAGCCGCAGGTCGAGCGTGGTGCGCACGACACCGGCGGCGCGGTAGGGGAGATTGTGCGGTGCGGCCTGCTCGCTCTCGAGGCGCCGCGAGACGAACTCCACGAAGTGCGGTGCCTCAAAGGGCCAGACCCCTCTCCGGTCCGCGTCGGCCAGGGTCGTGAGCGCCTCGGCTACGGCGGCCTGCGCCGCCGGTTCGTCGATGCCGGGTGTACGCGCGAGGACGCGCGCCGCGGCGCGGCGTGCATCACCCGGGTTGCGCCAGGGATCGTAGCGGGTGGGGCTCCTGGGTATGACCGCGAGCAGCGCGAGTTGCGCCGCGTCGAGCTCGGCGAGGTCGCGGCTGAAGAACAGACGCGCGGCCGCGGGGAAGCCCTCCACGTTCGAGCCCATGGGGACGAGGTTGACGTAGAGCTCGAGGATCGCGGGCTTGCGGAGTCGGGTCTCGAGCTGGAGCGCCTCGACGATCTGTGCAACCTTGCCCGCCGGGGTGCGCGGTCGCCGGTTCAACAGCCCTGAGAGCTGCATCGTGATCGTGCTCGCCCCGCTGACCGCCTCGCCGTGGCGCACGTACTGGTAGCCGGCGCGCAGGAGCGCGAGCGGGTCGACGCCCGGGTGGAAGAAGAAGCGTCGGTCTTCAGCGGCGAGGACGATGCGCTCGAGGTGCGGCGGGAAGCCGTCGCGGCTCGCGTAGATCCGTCGCAAGCCGTCGTCGTTCACCGGGCGTACCGCTAGCTCGGCGCCGGTGCGGTCGAGGTACACGCGCGAGAAGCGCATCGCCTCGAGCGGGTCTGAGCCGGCGTACGGCGCGAGGCGCAGGGCGCCCCAGGTGAGCGCCGCGACCAGCAGGAGGAGCGCGGCGATCTTCGCGGCGATCTTCGCGGCGTGGCGTGCGGCAGGGTGCGCCGCGCGTCTCGCCGTCGGCGGGAGGTGCAGGCCCATCGGCTACTCCCTGATCACGTAGAGCCGGCCGTCGCTGCGACCGAAGATCTCCGGTTCGAACTCAAGCGACGCCTGCACCGGCGGCGTGGGGAAGACCCCCGGCGTGGTCGTACGGAAGAGGAAACTCACGTCGCGTTCCCCCGGGTAGAAATCCTCCCAGGTGTAGAGTATGACGTTGTCGTAGATCCGCTGGATGGGACGGTAGAACCAGAACGCCCACCCGCCGCTCCCGTAGGACGCGTAGCCGTCGGCGGTGAAGGTCGCCTCATCGCCCCAGACCGTTTCGCGCGTCCAGGTCTCGCTCGAGAGGCCTCCGGCTTCCGCGTAGCTTCCGGTCGTTCGCAAGGTGGGGTCGAGGATCTCGGCTCCCGAGGGGAGCGGCACCTGTAGGTTGAGGTAGCTAAGCCGACGCGTGCTGTTCAGGAAGACCCGCATGCGCAGGGTCTCTCCGAGCGGGAGGACCTCGCCGTCGATCACCGTTCCGTCGAGCCGTTCGATCTGTCGGCGCACCTCGATTCCCTCGTCCCTTGGAAGGGCCGTTTCCCCGGGAAGCGCGTAGCGCAGGACGTTCGCGTAGTAGAGCTGTCCGGGTCCGTCCCGTTCGAAGCTCAGCGTGAGGAGCTCGTCGCGCGGCGCGTCGGCGAGCGGGCCGTCGAAGAGCGGGTAGATCGTGACGAGCGACGGCGCGCCGGCGCCGAGCCCCTGCTCGACAAGCGCGTGCTCGCCGAGTCGCACGGTCACGCCCACTTCGCCGTCCGTACCACCGCGTGCACGCTCGCGCGCGAGGAATGGAGCGAAGCCGTGCACGACCCAGAAGTCGTCGTGCGCCGAGGCGAACCGTCTCGTGCGCTCCGTGCTCCGCAGCGTCGCGGCGAGCAGCAGCAGGAGCTCGTCGGCCTCATCCAGGAGCGTCCCGGTTCGAAGCATCAGGGCGAGTTCGCGCTCGCCCGTGGCGAAGGAACCGCGAGCCTCGTACGCCTCGCGCACGTCCACACTCTGCGTCCCGATCACGATGAAGGAGCGAATCCGCGCGTAGATCTCGCGAGCGGCCGCCTCCTCACCGAGAAGCAGGTATGTCTCAGCGAGGAGCGCATTGCCGGCGATACCGAGCGAGTCGCCGGCCCCGCGCAGGAAACCGATGTCCTCGCCCGAGAGGCGCCCGGCCGCAGCGAGGAGCGAGGCCGCCCATGTCGGCGTGAAACCCGCAAGCCGCCTGGTTTGCGCCTCGGCGAGATAGGACGAAAGGTATCCGAGGATCGCCTCCCCGTCGATCGTCCCGTCGATCGGTCTCCCGGCGTCGCTCGCCTGTTGCAGCACCTGCGCGGTCAGCAGCGTCAGGAAGAGGTTCGCGCGAGCGAACTCCGTCGCAGGCGGCCGCAGTCCGATTCCGCCGTCCGGGAGCTGGTGTTCGGCGAGCCGGTCGAGGAGCGCGGGACGGTCTTCGAGGGGCAGATGCCCGAGCGCCCGAAGCGAAAGGTCGTAGAGCCGACGGATGTCCGAAGTCGGTTCTCCGGTTGCCTCCAGGCGTTCTATGAGAGGAGCGATGAACGCCTTCGCCGTCGTATCCAGAGTAATCGCGAGCGATCCGTACGACGACCCGATTGCGGAAGGAACGATCAGCCCTTCCGCCGATCTTCCGCGCGTTCCGTCGCCGGCGTCCGCCACGGTACCAGTTGTGGAGAACGCCTCAGTGATCAGCGGCCGCTCGACCACGACGGCCGAGCGCAGGACCTCGTTAACCAGATCGCTACGTGTCGTGAAGGTGATTACACCCTCGCCGGTCTCGTGCGCTTCGAGTACCCAGGGGAGCTCGTAGGCGGAGTGAGAGGGTATCGTGATCGCCTTCGTCGGCTCGTCGGCGATGTGGAGGATGTCGGAGGCGGCCGTCACGCGCACGTGCTGCTCGACGCCGGTCGTATTCGTGAGCACGACACCGGCGACGGCGGTGTCGCGGGTGCGAAGCCGCCTGGGCATCGCGGTGCGCACGTTGATCGGGTTCTGTACCATCACCTCGTACTCACTCATGCCAAGACGGCTTTCCCGAACCGCGATCGCGGTGAAGCGGTAGGTCGTAAGGTTGTCCGGGTAGTCGAAAGTGACCCGCGCGTACCCTTCGGCGTCGGTTCGCGCCTCCGGCTCGAAGAGCGCGAGGGGCGTGAAGTCAACACGCTCGTCGAGCTTGTCTCCGTCGCCGCCCTGGAGGGTCGCGACATCGTAGGTGACCGGACGCAGCAGCAGCCTGCGGCTGTCGTCGCCCGTTACCCCGAGGGGAAAGTGGTGCTCACGGTAGAAAAAGTCGAGCGGGCTCGGCACGTGGTAGCCGATCAGATCGAGCACCCCGCGGTCGACTCCCAGAAGGGTCACCTCCGCGTCCGCCACCGGCAGGCCGTTGCGGGTCACCCGGACCGTCACGTCTCCCACATCGCCCGGACCGTACGAACGTTGCTTGCTCGTTATCTCCACGTCGAGTTCCACCGAGCGCGTGGAAACGGAGACGGAGGTGAGGCCGAAAAGCCCGCGCGGTCGGCCCAGGTCGGGCTGGAAGAAGTCGTCCTGGGCCTCCGTTCGCGAAGTATAGCTCGTCAGCGCGACGTAGAAGACCGGTACGTAGTCGGCCTCGACTGGAACCTCGATCACCTCATTGCTCCCGGAGAGCTCGACGATCCGCTCGTCGATCAGCCCTTCGCGTTCGACGGTGAGCAGATACCGGCCCTCGGGCAGGGGGCTCTGGACGAGAATTCGGGCTGTTTCGCCCGGCTCGTAGGCCGGCTTGTCGACGACCATCTGGATGTCCGAAGGAGTCTGGCTCGCGGTCCGGACCCAGCCGCTGCCGGTCGCGTAGAAGGTGATCTCGGTGCGGGTCTCGCGACCTGCCGCATCCGTCGAGACGAAGAAGAGGGTGTAGCTTCCCGGGTCGGCAACGGAGAACGCGTGACGCAGGAGACCCTCGCGGACGTCGGCCTCCTCCTCGTAGATCCTCTCCTCCACGTACTCCCATCGCTGGGTCAGGCGGCCGTAGAGCCCCTGCTGGTGGGCGGCGCGCCACTCTCCCTTGACCAGGCCGTAGCGCACGGTGCCGTCCCGCGAGAGCGCCTCGCCGTCCGGGCTCAGGAGCCTCGCCTCCACGACGATTTCGCTCCCGGTGGAGACGAAGCGCGACCACCAGCCGTCGGCGCTTGCCTGCACGAAGCGCGCCGCGATGTAGTGATCAGCCGGGTGCACCGTGAGCGAGCGGGAATGCGCGACGACCTGGCGGTCGATATCCTCAACACGCGCCTCGAGCGTGTAACGGTACGGTTTGTGCGGAAGTGCGGCGCCCGTCGTCGCTGCGCGGAGCGTAGCGGTTCCGACGCCGCTCAGCGTCCCGCTCCCGCGAGCGACGATCGACTGCGACCCCCACTCGCTCGTCCCGACCGTCCAGTTTTGCCACTGCGTCCCCGGGGGAACGAAGCGCACCGGGCTTCTCGTCCACACGTACTCGTACGCCGCGCCTGCGACTGCGCCGCCGGCCAGGTAGCGTGCGCTCATACTCACCGCCGCGGGGTCACCGGCGATCACCTCGTCTTGTTCGAGCCGCGAGGTCACTTCGAGTGCGACGCGTCTGAAGCTGCCGACGGTGAACGACACGCGCTCGACGTCCCAGCGTCCCGGTCCGTAGTGGTAGGTGAGCTCGTAGGTGCCGTGGTCGAGGTCCTCAGGGAGCGTGAT
>SLST01000322.1 GCA_007130265.1 Spirochaetales bacterium | reverse complement strand
GCGAGCATCGCGTTGAAGTCGGGCGCATCGAGCTGGGTCGCGGAGTCGAACCGGGACGAGTTGTCCGCGCCGCTTTCGCCGCTGCGGCAGCCCGGGTCGCCCTCGATCGCCCACTCGGCGAGCCCGGCGCCGTCGGAGTCGCGGTGCGCGAGGTCCCACTCGATGTAGCGGCAGAGGTCCGGGTAGACCCGGGAGAGCCAGGCTTCGTCGGGCTGCGCGGCGTCGACGAGCGAGGCGGCGAGCGTCAGGACCGGAGGCTGCGTGTAGGGCGATACCCGGTGGTCGACGGGGTTCATGGAAATGGGTATGCGCCCGTCGGGCTGCTGAGTGTCGAGCACCGCGAGGAGCATCTCGCGCGCGAGCGCTGCGTCGACGTGCCGCCAGCCGATCGCGTGGAAGGCGCTGTCCCAGAGCCAGATGCTGCGGTGCGGCCAGCGGTCGGGGGTCGTCCATCGATGGCGCAGGCGTCCCTGCGGAGAGCAGACCTGCGTCTTCATGACGCTCAGGCACTTGCGCGTCGTCCGTTGCCGAACGTCGTCCAAGGATCGCAGCTTCACCTCGTGTCCGGCGAGCCAGGAGCGACGCGCGGCGAAGAGGAGATTGAGGTCGGCGTCGAGCAACGACTCGTCCACCGTCTCGCCGCCTGCGATGAGCGTCCGGGTCCCCTTTGTCGCGCAGCGAAGCCCCGCGGGGAGATCGGGCAGGCGGCACGGGCCCTCGATCACGAGGTGTCGGGCGTCCGCGAAGACGATCCGGGTCACGCCGGCACGGGTTCGCGCCTGCAGCGTGTCGCCGGTCATGTCGACCTCGAGCGGAGGCTCCTCGTCAAAGCTCACCAGCGCGCGGGCCGGGAGCATGATCTCGATCCCGGCTCGCCGGTCCTTCGCGGTCCGGGCGACGATCCCGGTCTCGTAATCGGTCCGCCCGTCGAGCCCGGAGAACGCGAGGAGCTGGCCGCCGCCCCAGGTGGGAAGCACCTACCACCGCTCCCGGTGCACGATCGCCTCGTACGAGAGCCGCTTCTTCTCGATGGGCGAGGGATCCCTCGGGTACCCGAGCGGGAGGAGCTCCACGACCTCAACCGACGACGGGATCCCCAGGATCGAGCGCACCGCCTCCGGATCGAAGGCACCTATCCAGCAGGTGCCGAGGCCCTCCTCCACCGCGGCGAGCGTGATATGGTCGATCGCGATCGCGGTGTCGATGAGGAAGGCGGGGTGGCCGCACGACATCGCGCGTCCGTCGGTCTCCGCGCAGGCGACGATCACGACCGGCGCCTGTCCGACGAAGGTCTGCCGGTTCGCCGCCTGCGCGAGTCGCGTCCGGGTCTCCTCGTCGGTCACGACGACGAATCGCCACTCCTGGTCGTTGCGCGCCGACGGGGCGAGGCGAGCCGCCTCCATCACGCGCTCGATCTTCTCCGGCTCCACCGGCCGTTGGTCCCACGACCGGACGCTCTTTCTCGTTCTGATTGCCTCGTGTATCGTCATGCCCCCATCGTACGCCTTTGCGCGCGCCGTGCAAACCGCTTTGCACCGGCGGCCGGCCTCGCTACAATGCCGCATGCGGAATGCCGGACCCATTCGAGTCGTTCACATTGGCCTTGGCCCGATCGGGCAGGGAATCGTCAAGGAGATCGCCTCGCGGCCGGGAGTCGAGCTCGTAGGTGCGGTCGACGTCGACCCCACGCTCGCCGGCCGCGATGCGGGAGAGATCTGCGGGCTCGCCGAGCCGGCCGGCGTGACGGTCGTTGCGACCCTCGATGAGGTAGAGGCCGACGCCGATCTCGCCTGCGTCACGACGAGCTCGAGCCTCGCGGTCGTCGAGCCCACGCTGACCGCCTGCTGCTCGCACGGGCTTGCGGTCGTCAGCACGTGCGAAGAGCTCTCGTATCCGTGGCGCACCGCCCCCGCGATCGCCGCGAGGATGGATGAGGCAGCACGCCGGGCGGGCGTCGGGATCATAGCGACCGGCGTCAACCCGGGATTCGTGATGGACCTCCTGCCCGTCGTGTCGACCGGCATCTGCTCGCGCGTGGACGCGATCCGCGTCGAACGGTACCAGGACGCGGGCAGGCGTCGGCTTCCCTTCCAGAAGAAAGTTGGCGCGGGCCTGTCGCGAGCGGAGTTCGAGGAAAAGGCTCGCGCGGGGGAGATCCGGCACGTTGGACTCACCGAGTCGATGCACATGATCGCCGCGAGGATGGGCTGGGATCTCGAAGAGACCTCGGACGAGATAGAGCCCGCATGCAACAGGAACGAGGTGCGCGGCGTCCACCAGGTGGGCCGGGCCTGGTGCGACGGGCGGATGGTGATCGAGCTCGTCTTCCACGCAGAGCTGGGCCTGCCCGACCCCGCCGACCGGGTCATAGTGAGCGGAGAACCGGGTTTCGAGCTTCTGGTGCCCGGCGGCTTCCACGGCGACACGGCAACCTGCGCGATCGCGGTGAACTGCATGCCGCTGCTTCGCACCGCGCGCCCCGGCCTGCGCACGATGGTTGACATAGACCCGGTAAGCTGTTTCAGGTGACGGTATGAGACCGGTACCAATAAACTGCGCAGAAGCGATTTTCGAGCCGTTCTGGGACGATGACCTGGACGAGCTCTCGAAGTGGGAGATCGCCCCCGGCGATCGCCACGGTCTGGAGGTCGGGGGCGGCTGGTCGTTCACGCCGTTCTCCTGGACGCGTCGACCCGACGACGGGCGTCCGGCGCTCGAGATGACACGAGACTATGAGCGGGAACGGACCGACGCGGGACTCGCGCACGCGAGCGGTGGCGTGGAGTGCACCGGCTACGATGCGCTCATGCTCTCCATCATGCCGCCGCAGGGCGCGGTGGTCTCCATCGTTGCGGAGACCGACGCGGGCAGCGCGTCGGCCTCCTATCCACCGGCAGGCTCCTCGAAGCGGGAGTACCTGCTTCCGCTGAGCGGCGCCTCACGGATCAGGCGGCTGACGGTGCGGGTGGACGCCGGAGCCGACGGGGTAGCCTCCGGGTGGCTCAACTGGATCGGTTTGCAGAATACGGAGATGCTTCCGCGGTATCTCGAGCAGTGGAAGCGGTTCGACGAGCGGTGGGAGCGCTACCTCGAGCCGGTAAGCCACGAGCCGGCCTTCCTGCCGCAGACCGAGCTCGTGCTCTCGGCGCCGGAGCTCGAGCGGCTGCGGCTGCGTCACGACGAAGAGGTCGCGCAGAACGGCACGTCGCGGATCCTCGAGGCTGCTGAAGAGGCGCGCCGTGCCGAGCCGGAGGCGCTGATAGGCGAGTACGTGAACTTCTGGACCGACACTCGCTACTGCCGCGAACGCGATTTTCATCGGCTGCTGCTGCAGAAGGGGATCGCGGCCGCGGTGGCGGGGCTCGTGACGAAGGATGCGTCGCTCCTGCGCCTTGCGGCGCGCTACGCGATGTCGATCGCGATGTGCGGCACCTGGGACGACGGCTTCATCTGCCGTTTCGGCGAAGGCACCTTCGAGCACCGCAGCTTCGTCCAGTCGCTGTGCGCCTGGGAGACCGCGGCGATTGTCGATCTCGCCGGCGAGTGGTTCACCCCGCTCGGGAGGGACCTGATCTTTCGCCGCATCGCCGAGGAAGCGATCGGGCACATCAACTTCTCGACCTGGAAGCACGAGTACGTCTGGAGCTGCAATCAGCTCGCCTGGTTCAGCCCGGGCCGGATACTCGGCCTCGCGACGCTTGCGACCGAGTGGCCGCGCGCCTCGTGGTACCTCGACCGCGCGAAGGACGAGCTCGTGGAGAGCCTCGACCTCACGATTCTGCCCGACGGCGGCTACGTCGAGGGTCCCTCCTACTTCAGGTGCGTCGGGCGCGACGGCGGCCTCTCGCTCTTCACCTATGCGCGGGCAAAGAAGGTTTCCTTTCCGTCGGTCATCCCGGACTCGATGCGCCGGACCTCCGACTTTGGCGAGGCGCTCATGTCTACCGACACGGCGCAGGACATGATCCCCATCTGCGACGGGCGGCCGCTCCACGACCACGAATCGCTCGCGATCATGGCGGCGGCCCTGCCACGGAGCCAGTGGACGAGGATGTTCCGCAAGGCATTCGAGCGCGACGGCGGGTCGAAGTTCCCGGTCGTCTACCAGGTGATCGACGACATCCCCACGGAGGCGCCCGAACCGCGTCCCTTCGTCTTCCTGCCGGAGATGGGCGTCATGTCCTCTTACCGCAGACACGGTTGCGCGGCGGTGAAGCTCTTTCTGATGGGCAACAAGGCGGGCGCCGGGCACACGCACGAGGACAAAGGGAGCTTCGTCCTCGAGTACGCGGGAGAGACGTTCGCGATGGACCCGGGCACCTGCGACTACGCGAGCCCCTTCTCGCTGCTCGTGAAGAACTGCGAGCGGCACAACATGCTCCTGCCGTTCGGCACCGCCGAGCGTCCGCGACCTGCCTCGCCGCTGCCGGCGGACGTGAAACCGGCCGGATCCGGCGATGAGACCTCGTTCGACGCGACAATCGATCTCACCCCCGGGTGGGAGGCGTACTACGCTCGCTGGACCCGACGCTTCGAGTCGCCGGACCCGTCGCTGCTCGCCATCACCGACGAGTACGAGCTCGTCGCCGGCGACGGCGTCGACTTCCTGTGGAACACCCGTCTGCCGGTCGAGCAGGCCGACGGCGAGGTCGTCATCCGGGGCGCCGCCGGCCTGCTTCGCCTCACTGTTCCTCGCGGCTCATCGGTCGATGTCGTCACCCTGCCGCTTCACGGGGGCGATTCCCACCAACAGATCCGCATCCGTACTGATGGC
>SLST01000412.1 GCA_007130265.1 Spirochaetales bacterium | reverse complement strand
CCCGAACAAACACTTTCCCGGCGAACGACCGAGCAGTCTGCTCTGGGCCGAGTCGCTCGGCCCGCGCACGCTCGGCTGCCTGCTGGCCCACTTCGAGAACAAGGTGATGTTCCAGGGCCTCGCATGGAACCTCAACTCCTTCGACCAGGAGGGCGTCCAGCTGGGAAAGGTGCTCACGAACCGCGTGCTCGGGTCAGGAGAGCTCGACGAGGCACTCGCCGCCTACGCGCAATCGTACGCGCCGGGCACCGCCCGGGCATAGTCTCACGTCACGAAGCGACATCCATCGCGATCTGCGCCCACTCGCTGAGGCGCTGCGGTGCGTAGCGGACGGTGCTGATGTCCTTCAGGATGAACTCGAGCGGACAGCCGTTGCGGTCGCAGATCTCCCGAGTCGTGGCGAGATCCTTTCGCACCTCGTCCGCCGGAAACCCGTCCATCGCGACGAAAGCGGGGGTCGGCTTGCGAGAGAAGACGTAGTCGCCGCGGATCTCCTGCGCCCCGCGCTCCTGGTTCGTCCACGGGCTCATCGAAACCTTGCGAACGTTGGGAATCATCCGCACCTCATCCATCTTTCCGTCGAGCGGGTCGCAGCATCCGTAGTAGACGAGCCCGAACCGCTCGCAGATGCGCGACGCATAGTCGACCTCGAACTCCTTGAACATCTGCGGTGACACGGTCGCGAGCATCTGGGCGAGTCCGAACATCCAGACGTCGCGCGTTCGTGGACGCGCCGGATCGTATCCCGGCGCCGGCAGCTCGTCCGTCCAGGCGCCGGTGCAGTGGATGAGGCTCTGCGGACCGCAGAGCAGCCCCTGCTGCTCGAGCTGGTCGAGCATGCTGAGGTAGCCGCTGGTGAGCCGCGAGAGGATCTCGTGCACGTATTCGGGCCGGTCGACCATCGCGTAGAGGGCGTTCTCCACGCCCATCCACGTCGCGAGCGGGTCCCAGAGCGAGAGGTAGGGGTTGACGCCGCCGGGGCGCGCCTCGAGCAGTCCGTCGAAGAGATCGCGGGCCACTGAGAGACGCCGCTCGGTCTCCGCCTCGTCGTGACTGATGCGAGGCTCGGCTATCTTGTCCAGGTCGTCGTCGGTCTGGAACTGATTCTCGTACTCGTGACTCACGACGTCGTTTGTCGGATCCCCCACCGAGGTGTGCTCGACCACCTGCAGCCCGAACCCCGTATTGTGAACCGCCATGGGCACGGAGATAAACGGCTCGACGACCATGTCGACGGGGAAGTGTTCCCACCGGTAGAGCGTACGCCGCAGCACGGTCTCGTACTTCCGGCACTCGGGGTCTTCGCACCGCAGGGTGAGCTCATCACCAACCGCCATCTCATTCCAGCAGATCTGATCGATCATAACCATCGGGCGCGACGGCCGCTTCGCGTTGAGCCTGCGCCACAGCTCGCGCGTATCGTCCTGGGCGGGCAGCTGCGCCAGACGAGCAACTCGTTCGGCGAGCCCGCGGATAACGGTGACATCGTTCTTCTTCATTGGGTGCAGTATGCCGTTTTCGCCGCAGCCGCTCAAGCCGAGGGGTGTCACGAATCGTGGTGCCGGCGGCCCGGCAGGTACGAGTCGGCTCAAAAAGGTTCACGTTTGAACCTGGAAGTGAGATACTTGAGGGAGCAAGAGGGGTACATGACGGTAAAAACCATCCAGGAACGCGCTGAAAAGCTGCGCGTAGAGATTCGGCGAGCCTTCGTTGGTTCTGACGCAACGATCGACACGGTCTTGATCGGGTTTCTGACCGGGCTCAACGTCCTGATCGAGGATATCCCGGGTGTCGGAAAGACGACGCTCGCACGATCGCTCGCGGTGGCCTCGGGGCTCGACTTCGCGCGCGTACAGTTTTCGCCCGACCTGCTTCCGGGCGACGTGACGGGTATGACCGTCTGGTCGCAGGAGAAGCGCGAGTTCATCTTCAAGCCGGGCGCGATCATGCACCAGTTCATCCTGGCTGACGAGCTGAATCGCGCGTCGGCCCGCACTCAGTCGGCGCTGCTCGAATCGATGCAGGAACAGTCGGTCACCGTGGACGGAACGACCCATCCGCTTCCGCAGCCCTTCTTCCTGATCGCAACGCAGAATCCGCTGCAGTTCGCCGGGACGTTTCGACTGCCGGAGGGTCAGCTCGACCGGTTTGGCCTGTCGGTGTCGTTCGGCTATCCCACCGGAGCGGATGAGGTCGCCATCCTCGACATGATCGAGCGTGAAGACCCGATCGCGCAGCTCGAGACCGTCATCTCGCCGCAGGATATAATCGACGCGCGCGCGGCGGCGCTCGGTGTACGCGTGCATGGCGATATCAAGACCTTTCTCGTGGAGATCGCCGAGCGCACCAGACGGAACAAGCACGTGCGGCTCGGCATGAGCCCGCGCGCGACGAGCCATCTGCTCCACGCCGCTCAGGGCCGCGCCGCTCTCAGCGGGAGGGAGTACGTCATCCCAGAGGATGTCGTGTCAGTAGCCGACGCGGTGCTTCGTCACCGGCTGATCCTTTCGCCTGAGGCCCGCATGGAGGAGAAGAGTCCGCAGCGAGTCGTGGAGGACGTGCTCGGCGCGGTTTCGCTGCCGACAGGAATCGGATGAGCTCGCCCATCCTCATCCGCCCGCTGCGCGTCGGTGTCTACGCGGTCGCGCTCGTCGTCGCCTGGCTCGCCGGGGTCTACCTGGGCGGGCCGCTGCTGGTCGTGTGGTACGCGATGCTCCTGCTGCCGCTGCTCTCGCTCGCCCAGGCATTCGTCACGCGAATCGCGCTTCGGTACCACCAGGAGTTCGAGAACGATCACCCGGCCAAGGGTGAGGTCGTGGGGTTTCACCTTTCGGTAACCAACGAGTCGCCACTCCCCTCATCGCCGATCGTGGCGAGTTTTCACCTCGGCCGGTCGGAGCGCGGGACGGACACGCAGGCGTTCCAGCTGAAGGCACGCGAGACGCACACCGCGGATCAGGCCATCCGGTGCCCGTACCGCGGCATCTACACCGTCGGTCTCTCCCGGTTTGCCGTCTGGGATCTCTTTGGCTGGATCGGCTTCACGCTGCCGGTCTTCAGCAGGACTTTCTATGTCTACCCGCGCGTCGTACCGCTGCCGGGCGCGCTCGCGGGGTTCGGCACCGAGCACGCCGTCGCTCAGACGCCGGCCGGCGGCATCGAGATCGACCTCACGCTCTATCGTAGCCTGCGCCGGTACCGCCCCGAAGAGGACGCCCGTCACATCTCGTGGCGCAAGCTCGCGGCGACCGGCGAGCCGATGGTGCGCGAGTACGACACGGCCGCGGAGCCGGCAGTCACGATCTGCCTCGATACGCGGCCGGTGGCCGCAGACAGAGAGACGGCGCTCGGCGTTGAGGATGGGGTCATCGAGATCATGATCGCGCTGACGAAGCACTATCTTGACCGCGAGGTTCCGGTGTCACTCGTGATCGGGGGAAGCCTGACCCTGCTCGACCCCACCGACTCGACCGGATTCGCGCGCCTGCACAGCCAGACCATCGGTTTCTTCTTTCGGTCCACGGTCTCACCGGCGGTCGTCTACGACTACCATCGTGGCGACGCAGGTCTCGCCGAAGGCACCGTGATCTTCGTGACCCACACGCTCGACCCCGGTGTCGTCGAGCTCGTCGAACAGAGCGACGGACGCAGTCTGCAGGCGGCCGCGGTCGTCGACATAGCGGCGCTGCCCCGGGAGGAGCGGCAGCGCGGAGAGATGCTACAGCGGTCGCTCCGCGACCGGGGAGGAGAGATTCTACTCGTGGAATCGGTCGACACGCTCGCGCAGGAGCTTGCCCAGTGGCACGCACCATCATCCGCCTGAGCGTCGCCCGCGTAGCAGGCAGGGTCGTACTGGCCGCGGTGCTCGCCGTTGGCCCTGCGATCGCCGTCCATCTGGGGCTGAACGCCACCGGCCCTCTCGCCGCCGTCATGGTCTGGGCCGCGTTGTTCGCGTCGGCAATCGTCCTCGAGTCGGAGGTGCCGCGCTACCGCCGGGCGCTGCGATGGGCCTCGGTCGCGCTCGCGGGAACAGGCGCACTCGTGCTCATCGCGGACATGGTGATCATCCCGTTTTCCGCCTACCTGCTCTGGTTCGAGCTCGTTCCGGCGGGCAACGCGCGGGGCGCGGTTTCGTTCGTCTACGTGATGCTCGCGGCGTACGGTTCGGCGCTCTTCGGCGCGACGGTGACGAGGCGACCGGTTGTCGCGCTGGCGGCCTACGTCGCGTGGCTGAGTTTCCTCTCCATTCCGATCCTCGAACGCAGCGAGCCGCTGTTCGTCCTGCTCGGCGCGTCAGCGCTCGTCCTCGTGGCCGCGGTGGTCCGGGGAAGACCCCTTCGCCCTGCAGTGCGGGCGGCAAGCCACGCCGTTGGGCTCCTCGCGCTCGCCGTGCTCGCCGGCGCAGGGCTCGGAAGCGTCACCACGGCTCAGGGAAGCCGGCTGGTCGACCAGGTGCTCAGCCCCCGATTCCGCGGGATCGTCGTCTCGGTCTTCCCGAATTTCCCCATCATGTACGACATACCCGGCTACGGCTACCGGCTACCCACCGAGGACGTCGGGCGCCCGCCGGTGCTGTCGAACCGCGCGATCTTCCGGGTATCCGGGGTGGAGATGGAGACGGTCTATCTACGCACCGAGGTGTTCCACGTTTTCGGGGGCTCGTCGTGGAATGTGTCGAGCACGGTGGAGGCTGAAGCCGAGCTCGAGGTGACGCTCGAGGCCGACGAATCCGGCGGTCCGGTCTTCCTGGAGATGGTTGCCCGGCAGCAGGAGTCCGAGCCGACGCGTGAGGCCCCTGCCGGGCGCGTCGAAGTCACGATTCTCACCGACTTCTATTCCGTGGTTCCTCATACGCTCGACACGGTCGCGATCGCGATCTCGGAACGCGAGCGGCTGCGCTTCCGGCAGTCGGGCGAGTCGCTCGGGTATCGGCTGGCCGACCCGCTGCTCTACGGAGATTCGGTGTCGCTCTTCCGCGAACAGAGACGCGTCGACGCGGACCCGCCGGATGACCTCTATCTCAGCGTTCCTGAGCGGGTGCGGGAGGACCTCACCAGTCTCACCGCGGAACTGCAGGGCCCGGACGACGCACAGACGATCGTCAACATCCTGCGATTCCTCAGAGAGGGGTTCGAGTATACGCTCGAGCCTCCGCAGCCGGCGGATCGGTCCCGGTTCCTTTCGGCCTTCCTCGAAGAGCACCGGCGCGGCTACTGCGTCCACTTCGCCACCGCCTTCACTATGCTGAGCCGAATGCAGGGCATTCCCACGCGCTATGTCACCGGGTTCCTTGTACAGCCCCCGATGCCCGACGATCTCGGAGCCGGCTTCGGTCTGTTCGAGGATATCACGGTCTCAGGGTATAGCGCCCACGCGTGGGCCGAGGTCTGGCTTCCTGAGATCGGTTGGCGTATCGTCGAGGCGACCCCCCCGATGCAGCCGGTCGGCTACGAGAACATGTTCTTCGATCGGTATGCCGCGATCCGGGACGAGGGGCGCACGGTCACACAGCTCCAGGAGATTCTCCGTCAGGACATCCGCGACCAGCCGGACGAGCCGCGTTTCCGCCTTGATCTGCCGGGCCTCTCCATCTGGGTCATGCTCGTTCCGCTGGCCGGCCTCGCGGGAGCCGGCCTGGTTCTGCTCGTACGTCGCCGCGACCCCGAAAGGCGCTTCCGCACCACGGTACGCAGCGTTCGCAGCCGCAGCGTTCGGGCCGGCTATCCGCCGCCCGAACGGGTCGGCTGGACCGGCTGGGCAGAGGAGCCTAACGGACATGCCGGCCGGGTCGCGGAGATCGTGCTCTCCGTCTGCTTTGGCGAACGGTCTCCCACGCCGCGCGACATCAGGTTCCTGCGTCACTGGCGCAGATGGCATCTACCCCGAAAACGGTAGGCCAGGGCCGACTTGTGCCCGACCGCGCAGCCATACCGACGACGAAGAAGCTTGCCGACGCGGCCGGATAGCCCTATTCTTGCCTAAGGTATGGAGAACAATACAGCACACGAGGTCCGCACGGGCGTCGAAGAACTCATAGGCAATATCCGAAGCGTGGTATCGGTGGATCCGGTCCGGCTCGAGCACATGGTCGCGGCACACATCGCCGGCGGACACGTGCTCCTCGCCGACAGCCACGGAGTGGGCAAAACGAGTCTCGCGCGAGCGCTCGCCGGAAGCATCGTCTGGGATGGTCACCGGGAAGCTCACGGCTCGAACGGGCGGGGGGGCTCCCGCGCGGTGGAGATGGAGGATTTCAACCGTGTGCAGTGCACGGTCGATCTGCTGCCGCAAGATATCCTCGGCTACTACCGGATGAGCGGTGTCGCCGGCGATCTCGTCTTCAACAAGGGACCGATGTTCAGCCATTTCGTGCTGTGCGACGAGATCAACCTCCTGACGCCGAAAACGCAGGGCAGCTTCTTCCAGGCCATGGAAGAGCAGGAGGTGACGATCGAGGGGTCGACGTACCGGCTCGAGGACCCGTTCTTCATCATCGCGACGATGAACCTGCGCGGATCGCATCTCTTCCCGCTCCCCGCGCCGCAGCTCGACCGGTTCATGGTTCAGCTCTCCATGGGGTACCCGACCGAGCAGAACGAACAGGCGATCGTCGCGCAGCACGGCCGTGCCGACGGGTGGCAGGGCTTCCGACCGGTCGTCCGCGCCGGAGAGCTGCTGCGGTGGAAGGCCCTCGTCGACGAGGTGTACATCGACCCCGACGTGATACGCTACATCGTGGAGTGCGTTCGAGCGACTCGCGACCACGCGGCGGTGCTCGTGGGCGCAAGCCCCCGAACGGGCGTCAAGGTCTCGCGCATGGCTCGCGCACTCGCGCTCATCAGGGGTGAGACGTACACAACGGTAGACACGGTGAAAGAGGTCCTCCCGGCGGCGGTAACTCACCGGCTCGTGATGAAGAACTCGGCTCAGGATCCTCGCGCGATCGTCGACGAGGTGCTCGAGACTACTGTGGTGGAGGCGAGCAGGAGCCGAACGTGAGCGCATCCAGGCTCAGAGTGCAGATCGCCGGTACCGCGCGGTACTATCCTTTTACCGTAGCTGGAACGATCGTCTTCGCGATAGGTGTCGTGTTTGTCGCCCGAGGCGGTGTCCTCGGAGACGTGTACCGCACCTCACTCGGCGTTCTCGCAATCGCGCTGCCCATGCTCCTCGCAGTCGTCGGCCGGGCGCAGGCGGGAAGGTTTTCGGAGGTCGAAGCGAACTGGCGGGCATCGCGAGACACGCAGGCGACGATGACCGCGCCGGATCGGTGCGGCCATGTGGAGATCAACGCCCGCGGAATACGGCCGTGGTTCTTCTACAGGCTTCTTGCTCGACTCTCCGGGCCGCTTCAGGTGGGCAGCCGCACCACCTTCCATTTCCACGAAGAGATCGCGACCGCGAGCGGCGAGGTGGTACGTGTACCGCTGCCGTTCCCGCTTCCGGGCAAGGCACGACTGGCGTGTCGGCTGGAAATCCGGGATATCTTCGGAATGACCCGGGCAGCACTCGGCCCGGCAACGACGGGTGAGGTGGTGACGCCGGCTGCAATGCCTCGCGCACCGCAGCTTACGAGAATCGTCACGGAGACGGGAGGAGAGGAGAGCACGCGCGTCCGCAATCCCGAGGAAGAACGGTACTACATGCGTGAGTACATCCCCGGCGACCGCCTGCGCGATATCAACTGGAAAGCCTCGTCGCGGATCCGGGAGTTGTTTGCACGAGTATCGCCGGAAACGCAGGAGCAGAGCCGGACCCTGACGATCTACCTGCGAAACTTCGCCGAGCCGCAGGAGGTTTCGGTCGAGGCGCTCGCCCACGGGGCCTACGTGAGCGGATGGCTCGTCGCGTTCCTCAGGACGCTGCTCCGCGAAGAGTCCGACCTCACGCTTCGGGTCATAACGGCGCGAGGCACGTTCACGTGCACCGACGAGGAATCCGTGGACAAGCTCTCGTGGGAGCTCGCCGATCTCTGGCTCGATCCCGAACCGGTCGGCCTTCCGGTGGACCCGTCCGCACATCAGGTCATCGTCTTCTCAACGCCGTTCGACACGGGCTTTGACAGCTTCGCTACGAGGCTCGGCAGAACGACGATCCACCTCTTCACGACACAGTTGCCGAGCACCGGCAACGGGACGGCCGCTGCAGACAGTAGCACCACTGAGGACCATGCGGCGGTCTTCTTCGGCGGAAGCGTGGTCCCCGCGTCGCGTGTACGCCTCTTCACGAAGCATCGCAGCCTCGTCCGCACCTGTCCCGAGGGCTCAGACATCATCGAGCAGATCGGACTGCGGCTGGTCTGCGATCGCAGGTCCTGGGAGCGCGCGAGCGCTCAGGGAGGTAATAGATGACAACTCTCCTCTTCCTGAGCAGAATGGCGGTCTACCTGATCGCGATTCTCGTTCCGGTATTCCATCCGGCCGTCGTGGTCGGATACGTGCAGACAAGCCTGCTCGTCTGGTTCGTTCTCGTCCCGGTCGAGATGGTGATCGCGTACGTGCTGTCGCCGCCGCGGCTTTCGTTCCGTCTCTGGTTCCTTTGTGCGGCGGTGCCGATCGCGGTCGTCGCAACGGTCATCGGTATGGACGCAAACCCGATGCCGGCGATCGCCGCGGGCGTACTCGCCTTCTCGCTCACTGCACTTCTCTTTCGCGTGGGCCCCCGCCTGCGGCCGCTGTTCATCGTGGAGCAGGTGGTGCTCGGCGCTCTCTACTTCCGCCTGCTCACCTTCTCACGAGCGAGTGAAGAGGTCGCCCATGCGGCCGCAAGCGCTACGCAGTTCATCTTCCTGCTGATCGGCGCGGCATTCCTGTTGCACGGAATCGTTATCATGCTCGCGCTCTCGCGCGGCAGTTACCGGCTGCGGAATACGGGTGATGACCCATCGGCGGTCGGCGACCGGCGCCGCACGCTTCGCGAGGTGGGCGTCTTCCTCTTCGTCGCGATTCCGGTACTCCTGCTCGCGGCCTTCGCGCTCCCGCCGGACTTCGTTGAGCACAATCCGGTCATCAACCTGCTCGGCAGAGAGGCCTCGCCGCCGCCGGAGTCGATCGACGAGTGGGCCGAGAGCCTGCTCAACGATGGCGCCCTGCGCGGCGAGGCGCCCTACGATCGGTTCGGCGACAGCCGCGGCGATACGGGTGCGGACGCCGCCGGCGGCGACGAGAACGGAGAGGGCGACGAAAACGGCGACTACGCGCTGCTCGGGGTCGACCCGTCCGACTGGGGACAGGGAGGCGAGAGCCAGGACGAACAGCGTGCCGTCATGGTCGTCGTCTCGAGCCTCGACCCGGTGTACGCCGCCGAGGGCTACTATGAACGGTTCGACACCGACCATGGCTTCACCTTCGCGGACGTCCAGCCGCTGAACGATCTGGTCCGGATCAGACTTGCGGGAACGTGGCGCAGCGGCACCCTTCTCATGGACTCGCTGCGGCGCGAGTTCGATGTCGGCGTGTACTCGACCATTCCGGACCGCGTGTTGCCCTACGCGCCGCACCGCGCCGAACCCACTGTCTACCAGCCGCGGTACTATCCCTTCTCATACTCGTACCAGGGTTCCTCACGGGTGAGTATCGCCCAGCGCCACCAGCTTACGCGAGCGCGGGGCCTCTCCGACCGCGAGCGGGAGGAGCTGGCCGAGTACCTCGAGCTCACCCTGCACCCGGACCACGAGGCAGCCTTCCGCGCGCACCTGGAACAGCACGTCGGTGAGCAACATCAGCAACCACACGACCGGATCCTCGCGATCATGGAGAGCTTCCGCGGGTTTCAGTACGAGGTCGGCTACGACGACACCTTCGCCACCGGACACATGGCGCGATTCGTCTCTGAGGTGCAGAGCGGAGACTGCGTGGAGTTCGCCAATACCGCAGCGATCCTCGGGAGGATGCTCGGGGTCCCGTCGCGCGTAGTGACCGGGTATCTCGCAACTTCTTCGCTCCAGAATCCGGCGCACCTGCGTGGCCTGGCCGTCCTCAGGGAGAGCCTCCCGTCGCTTCGCGAGTACCCGCTGAACGACATGTTTCTCGTCACGACGAGCCATCGCCACGCATGGCCTCAGTTCTATCTTTCCGGCTACGGGTGGGTGGATTTCGAGCCGACGAGTTACGCCATTCCGCCACCGCCGGGAGGCGACCCGAACGAAATGCGGGTCGTGATTCCCATGATCAGTCCGCGCGAGGAACCGGTGACGGCCGCGTTCCCCTGGGCGCGCGTCGGGTCGATCCTCCTCTGGCTCGCGATTACCACGGTCGCCGCGCTCTATCTGCTTCGCTACGGCGCACAGATCTGGCTCTGGATCAGGGCACGCGGCACCGGCAGGGGCGCGGCGGTCGCGCGGTATCGGCTCCTGCTGATGCGCCTGGCTGCGCGCGGGTACGACCTGAAACCGGCCTCGATGACCGCGATCGAATACGGTGAAGACCATCCGGAGCTCGCTCCGTTTGCCTCCGTGTACACGAGACTGCGCTACACTCCGCCGCGCGCGGATCGGGCGGCGATCGATGAGCTCGAGCAGGAGTACCGGGCGGCGCTTCGCGCTGCGGTCGCGGGGCGGCCCTTGCGACGACTGGCCGGAGCGTTCAGCCTGAGAGGCCTGCACTATGTGTAGACGATTCGGTGCCGCGATCCGGTTCTGCGGCGCCGTCGTTCTCGTGGTGGCCGCGCTCGCCGGATGCGCACGCCACGACCAATGGATCACCTTCCGCGGCGAGGGTGGGCGCGGTCACTCGCGAAACGCAATGACGCCGCCGCTCGGCGTTCGCTGGGAGCTCTCGCTGCAGACCGGCGACCGGCGTAGCTTCGCGTTCAACAATCTGATCGTCAAGGACGATACGCTGTACTTCGGATCGACCGACGGAAACTTCTACGCGATGAGCATCGACACCGGGTACATGGACTGGGTGTTCCGGACCGGCGCCGCGGTCAATTCGGTCCCGTATGCCGACGAGACGCAGGTCTACTTCGGTTCGAACGACGGACACGTCTATGCGCTCGACCGCAGGAGCGGCGAAGAAGTCTGGCGGTTCAATGCGGGACGTACGGTACAGAGCACGGTGATCGGGTACAAGGACATGATCATTTTCTCCGGAGACGGCGGCGGGATCTGGTTCCTCACGCGAGACGGAGAGCTCGAACATATGCATCCGAATCCCGTATGGCACCGGGTTACGCTCCAGGTGATGGACGGTGAGATGTACATGGTTCCGGGACCTACGGAGAACCCACGGACCCTCGGTGTGTACGACGTCACCGAGCACACGCACCGGTGGCTGCTCCCGAGCGAGATCATGAGCGCGCTCTGGTACAGCTTTCCCGCGGTGACCCGGTCGCACATGATCACGCAGACGAGCCGGATCACCGCGTACGGTGTGGAGTTCAACACATACGCGCTTGACCGATCGACCGGACGGATCGAATGGTTGCGCCGTTTCGAGGGGGACTTCTCCGCGCATCCACCGGATGGGTCGATGCACGCGTGGATGCGCGACCGCACCTACATTCTCGACTACCAGGCGCCGGCGGTATGGCGAGATCGGGTGATCTCAGCCTCCGGAGACACGATCGTCCGCGCCCTCAGCGAACGAACGGGGGCGATCGAGTGGGAGAGCTACCTCTCGCGGCGCACCTCGAGTGCACCCATGATCTCGGGTGATCACGTCTACGTCGGGGTGTTCGGCGACACGGTCGGCGCGCAGGCTGACGGCGCCCGGGAGGGTTCGCGGCCGCCGCGTCTTCTCGCGCTGAGCGCCCGCAGCGGGCGCAAGGTGTGGGAACTCGAGACGAACGGAGCAATCCTCTCTCCTCCCGTCGTGGCCGGTCGGTACATGGTGTTCGGAACGGACCAGAACTACGTCTACGTCCTCGAACGAGTGCTTTGATGCGGTATGAGTGCGGTACCGGTTTCGCGCGGCTGGATCCGGATCATCTCGTTCGCCCTGCTCGTCGCAGCATGCGTATCGCTCTTCTCCTGGTTCGATCGAGCGTACGGACCCATCGACTGGCGTGAAGTCTTCTCCTCGCGTCAGTCCTTGCGCGACTTCATCGACCGGTTCGACCCATACGGCCCGATCGCATTCTTCGTGTTGCAGCTCGTCACGGTCATCGTCGCGCCTATCCCCGGCAATATCATCGCGCTCGCAGGCGGCGCGCTGTTCGGACTCTGGAGCGGATTCTTTCTGAGCACGGGAGCGCTGCTCGTCGGCTCGTCGATCGCCTTCGGACTCGCACGTTTCTTTGGGCGGCCGCTGGTCGAGCGATTCGTCCCCAGGGCACTGATCGACAAGTACCTGGACCGCATCGCCGAACGCCACTACGTCGTGCTCTTCGGCGCCTTTCTCCTGCCCTTCTTCCCGGACGACGCGCTGTGCTTCATTTCGGGGCTTTCGAACCTGCGATACCCGGTGTTCCTGTTGATGGTCGTCGTCGGCCGGCCTCCGGGCATGTTTGTCGCGAACCTCGTCGGCTCGGGCATCGCAACGGTTCCGTGGTGGGGCTGGATCAGCATCGCCGCCGCGTCGGCCGGCCTGCTGTACGCCATACATCGGCACAGGGCAAAGATAGAGCGGGTGCTCGGGTCGGTCACGCTCAACGGGTCCGACGATCGGTAGGCCGGGCCGAACGGTAGCGATCGCCGCAGCTCGGCTTGCCTCGAATGCGACCGGCGTGTAGCATACCAGCTGCATGAACATAGAACAGTTCTTCACGCTCCCGTTTCGAGACCCGGTGCTCATCTTTGCGACGGTAATGGTCCTGATCCTGCTCGCTCCGGCTCTCGCGAAGAAGGTCCGCCTGCCGCAGATCGTGGGACTCCTCATCGCGGGGATCATCGTGGGTCCGCACGGGCTCGGACTCCTCGCCCGCGACCAGAGCATCGAGCTGCTCGGAAAGGTGGGGCTCCTCTACATCATGTTTCTCGCCGGCCTCGAGATCGACCTCAACCAGGTGCGTCGCAACCGGTCTCACACCATCATCTTCGGGGCAATCACCTTCTCCATTCCGCTCGCGATGGGAACCGGTCTCGGCTACTGGGCGTACGGGATGACGATCCCGGTCGCGATGCTCCTTGCGAGCATGTTCAGCTCGCACACGCTCGTCACCTTCCCGACGATCACCCATCTGGGTCTGGGCAAGGCGCGCAGCGTCACGACCGCCGTGGGCGGTACGATCATCACCGACACCCTCGCGCTGCTCCTGCTCGCCGTCGTGATCAGCGCCTCTCGCGGCGACCTGGATTCGTGGTTCTGGGTGCGCCTGTTCAGCCTCATGATCGTCTACATGGTCGCGACCGTAATGGTGATTCCGGTCCTCGGCCGGCTCTTCTTCCGGAAGCTCAGCACCGACGAGAATGTGGAGTACATCTTCGTGATCGCGCTGACCTTCGTCGTGAGCTTCCTCGCGCACCTCGCGGGGCTCGAGCCGATCATCGGCGCCTTTCTGGCCGGGCTGACGCTCAACAGGCTCATCCCGGAGAAGAGCCTGCTCATGACCCGCATCCACTTCACCGGCGACGCGATCTTCATCCCCTTCTTCCTGCTTTCGGTTGGAATGCTCGTCGATCTCCGTCTGCTGATCGCCGACGTCGATGTGTGGATGGTCATCGGCGGCATGACGATCGTTGCCCTCGTCAGCAAGTGGATCGCCGCGCGGCTTTCGGCCTGGATCCTGAAGTATCGCAGATCGGAAGCAGGCGTCATCTACGGCATGAGCGTCAACCAGGCGGCGGCGACGCTCGCCGCGGTGCTCATTGCGTTCGACGTCGGCCTCTTCGACGACCGCATCATCACCGGCACGATCATCATGATCGCCGTCACCTGTCTCACCGGCTCGATCGTCACCGAGCGCAAGGGACGCGCGCTCGCGCTCGAGGAGGAGCAGGCGCCGTACGACACGTCAACGGCGCCGCCCCGGATCCTCGTCCCGCTCGGCCATCGCGAGGGAGCGAAGGAGCTCCTCGACATCGCCTTCCTCCTGCGCGAGCCGGGCACCCAGGAGCCAATCTATCCGGTCCGGGTCGTACACGAGGATTCGGACGTCGAGCCTGAGCTCGCGAATGCGGAGAAGATCCTTGCTCACTCGGTCGTCCGAGCGATGTCCGCCGGTGTGCCGGTGACCCCGCTTACGCTCGTGGACATCAATGTCGGGTCCGGACTGGTGAGAGCGGTCCGAGACAACCGGATCACCCTCGTGGTGTGCGGCTGGGGCGACGTTCAGAACGGTCACGGACGAACGTTCGGCCGCGCGATCGACCAGCTCATCGATCAAACGCGCCACATGGTGCTCGTGAACCGACTCGTGCGCCCGGTCAACTCCGTCGAGCGCCTCGTCCTCGTGCTGCCGCCGTTCTCGCAACGTGCAGTGGGTTTCGAACGGCTCGTCGGTACGGTCAAGACACTGGGGCATCAGGCCGGCACGTCGCTCCTCGTGGTAACCACGGCGGAAACGGTCGAGGCGACCCGCTCTTTCGTCCAGACGGCGCGACCGAATGTGCCGGTGGAGTTCCAGACGCTCCCGGTGTGGAAGCAACTCCAGGACGGCCTGAAAGAGACGGTCCGGGATACCGACTGGATCGTGCTCGCGAGCGCCCGGAAGGGTGAGCTTGCGTGGCAGCCGAATCTCGAGCGCCTGCCTCGTCAGCTTGCCGTGGCGCTCCCGAATGAGAACCTGTCGGTTCTCGTGCCGGCGACCGAGCCGTGGGACAGCGTTCAGGTCGCCGAGATGGTCACCGAGCCCACCCAGGTTATCTCCGGGTTCTCGACGGATCGCAGCGAGTTCGCGATGAAACCGAAGAACACCCGCGACGCCGTCACGAGACTGCTGTCGCGCTACTTCGGGCGCCACTCGGTGAGCGCGCAGGCGATCTCCGAGCTCCTCCACACGATCAGCCAGGAAGAGCCCGTCGAGCTGGTTGACGACGTGGCGCTTCTTCACGCGCACGTACCGTTCGTCGCCGACACCGTGGTGTTCCTGGGCGTAACCAAGGAGCCGCTCGACATACCGCTTCCCGGCGGCGGTCCGCACATTCTCATCATCTTGCTCGACCCCGTCGGGCAGGATCCGGCAAAGCACCTGAAGGCGCTCGCGGACATCGCGAGGATCATCCGGCTGCCGAGCTTCGTGTCCGCGCTCAGAGACATGCGCGACTTCGATGAGTTTCGCGGCGAAGTGGAGAGGCGAACCGGCAGGGAGACCTGACGGGGAAGACAGAGCAGCCGGCGCCCGTTCAGCCTCCAAGGAGCCGTCGATTCAGCTCGAGGCGATCGAGCGCCAGGTCGAGCACGCCCGGTGCTACGGGGGGACGCGACGCGCGGTACTCGTCGAGAAATCCCCTGACCTCCTCCTCGCGGCCCAGCCCGGCATAGGGCACCACAAGCGCAATCGTCCCGCCAAGGTGGTAGGGGTGTATACCGGACAGCTCGCTGAAGTGCGACGTGAGCCACGGCCAGAGCGCCGAGCGGAATGCCGGATTGGACGAGGCGGCGCGCAGGAAGAAGAGACGATTCCGGTAGGGCACCGACGTCACTACGTACTCGAGCGACTCGCCCGCGAGTCCGGGGTCGCCTAACGAGCCGAGCCCCGCAAGCAGATGGGCTTTCCGGCTTTCGGTCGTGGTCTTTGCCTCGAGCTCACCGCGGATCCACTCGGCGACCGAACCGTCGATCCCCGCCGCGCACCTGAGCGTCACGGGAAAGAGGTCCGGATGGACGGGCTCGTCGGCCATGATCGCGCGCATCCTCTCGCGGCACGCCGTCCTGACGCTCTCATCGCCAAACTGCGTGAGCGCCAAGAGCACCGGATCGCGCAGCAGCACGTGGCTGTACGGCTCGTCGTCGCTCGGGTCGCCGAGAAGCGCAGGAGCAAAACGCTCGAGGATCGACCGACCGCACGCAGCGACGCGGGGATGACCGCCGTGGAGCTCGTGGTAGCCGGTGAGCGAAGCGGCGACTGCAGCGACGACAAGGTAGTCGGTCTCGTCGCGGCAGTACCTCTCGAGGTATTCGAGGTACCGCTCGAGCGGGATCACACCGGCCCGCACGAACGCGTCGAGGTCCGAGACGAGGCCGTACCGGTCGCGGCCCCCCAACCTGCCCTCCGCCGCCGCCGCGCCGAGCCGATCCCAGTCCGCCGGCTCTTCGTAGAACACCCGGTAGTAGCCCTGGCCCCTCGCGTTCAGCTTGAGCCACTCACCGTCAAAGGGCGCGCTCGCCTCCGGCCCGTCGAGGAGCAGGCGAAACGACCCCTGCGAGTCCGGAGCGTCGGTGTCACACACTCCGGTGACCGGGATCAGCCAGCCTGATTCGTCGCCGGACGCGGCGGTCTCCGGGGTTTCCAGATCCATGCCGACGCTGAACCGCCGCTGACGCAGCGCGACCGCGCCACCCTCCCGGCTCACCGTGACGACCGGGAACCCGCGAAGGCGGATCCAGCTCGCGAGCGTCCGCGCCGCGACGTCGTCGCCGCTGCGACCCTGGTTCAGGCCGTCGCCGAACGCGGCGAGAAATCCTTCGGTGTCGGCGCAGGCGAACGCGTACGTCGCGAGGAATGCGGCCGTGGCAGCCCTGAAAGCATCGTCACCGTAGAATCCGCGCACCATCGCGAGAATGCTCGCGCCCTTCGCGTAGATGATGGGCGCGGTGGACGCGTCGATATCGACGGGGCTCGCGTCGGGAAACTCGATCGGGATGGTGTGCGGCAGGGCGTCGCGGTCGAGCGCGGCGCCGGTGGAGCCGAGCATCATCTGGTCCATCGTCCGCCACTGCGGGTAGTAGTGGTCGACGACGATGTTCCCGAAGTAGGTGGCGAACGCTTCGTTGAGCCAGACGTACTTCCAGTCGGCCGGCGACACGAGATCACCAAACCACATGTGCGCGACCTCGTGCGCGGAGATCCCCATCAT
>SLST01000168.1 GCA_007130265.1 Spirochaetales bacterium | reverse complement strand
ACTCGGCGTAGGTCTCAGGCGACATGAGCCCGGTCAGGTCTGAAGCGAAGCCCAGGCCGTCGAGGTCCTCTGCAGCATCGAAGGCGCGCGAGGCGCGGATGTAGCGCTTCATCGTGCGGCCGACGAGCGCGGTGAGCTCGGCCATCTCCTCCGGGTTCGTGGCGAGCCACATCAGGAAGTTCGTCACCCCGCAGAGCTGCCCGCAGAGCGTCGCGAGCCCCTTCGTACCGCCGGTCGCCGGAGCCTTCTGCGGTCTTCCCGTGCGCTCTTCGAGAAGCCTTGCGCCCTCCCAGTACTCCGGATGGAGCCTGCCCTCGTGCAGAAGCCCTTCGTCGGAGATCGCGTCGATCCGCCTTGCGACCCCGGCGACGGATTCCGGCTCCACGATCACCGGCTCGAGGACCGGCGTCGAGTTCGTGTGATACCGGACCTCCCCGCCAAAGAGCGACGCGTTGAGGATCACGCCGTGGTCGAACGGCTTGTCGTGCACGACTTCGAGCCCGAGCGCCGCGACGACCTCCTCGCGGGCTCTCGCCGTCGCCTCCTGCTGGACGTCGAAGCTGCGGTAGTATCGGTCAAAGGGGATGCCCAGGTGCTCGCACACCCAGTCGCCGTCAAGCGCCGCAGTGGCAGCGACGAACTCGTGCCCCGCGCCCGCGCGGTACGACTCCGCGTCGAAGTCGATCTCGTACTTGCTCGCTGAATCCATCGCATCCTCCATCGGCCGCAGGCCGGCCGGCTGAGCCCATTCTGACGCAGAGCGCCCCGGTGATCAAACCTTCCGGCCGGGCGTGTTGACACTGCCGACTCCGCAAAGATGCGCTAGGGTGGCGGACCTGGGGCCGCCGCCCCGAGCTCTCCACGCTCATCTCTCTTCAAGGGAGTACTCGTGCCGCTTCCAATGGTTCACCTCGCCGTCGCACACGAGCTCGCCCACGGCTTCACGACCACCTTCGTCGACGCGATCGAGGCGGTGCCCGGCATGCGGGAACATGGCCTGCTGCGCGACCGACCGCTTGGCGCGGCGGCCAAGTCCTCGAGATCGTAGTTCGACGAACAGGCAGGTCCGGTCTCCGGGACTGTCCTCTCTCTACGGCGGAGCTGGAGGAACTATCCGCCCTCCGTGTCGCGATACGGAACGTCGCAGAAGCGCGCGATCTCCATGGCCAGATTCTGCAACGCCTCCCGGTGGCGCTCCGAATCCATCTGGATGTCCACGTCGCCGGCTTCCTCAAAGCGCAGCCAGAGCCTCGTGAAGCCGCGATTGAGCCCGTGGGGGGGGCCGCGATGCGGTCCGCGACCGAGCATTCCCTCAGGCGCCGACGGCACGTCGCTGGAGGGCGTTCGTCCGCGCGTGAGTACTTCCCGGAGATCGCTGAGCGGATAGCGCTTTGTCCGTTTGACGAGGAGAAGCCCGCTCGAGTGCTTGACAGCTCCTGCTTCGCGGTCGAAGTCCCACCGGTCATCGTACAGGGCTGCGAGAACGAGGATCGCCGTGAAGACGATTCCAATGGCGCCGGCCACGCCGTCCTGGAGCATACCGTAGGCGAGCAGCGCGGCGACGGCGCCGAAGAATGCTCGCCATCCCCAACCAAAGCTCAGCACGAGCTGTTCCGGGCGCGGGTTTTTCGGGATCAGACGGTAGATCACCGCCTCATCATGGAAGAACGTTGGGCGGAAGTCAATGTGGCGCGTCGCTGCAGCCCGCGGACCCGGGCCTTCCGCGTCGTGCCGGTCGCCCTACGAGTCTACCTGAAGCTTCAGCCGCACCACCGGCCGCTCCGGGCGGCGACGCGCCACCTCGGTGAAGCCCGCCTTGTCATACATGCTCTTCGCGCCGTTCCAGAGCCAGTCGTCCTTTCCCCGATCCGTCTTGTCTACCGGATACGCTTCGAGAATCGTTGCGCCCCGGCTTCGAGCGTAGTCGACCGCTCCGCGCAGGAGGGCCTTGGCAACACCCCGACCCCGCCAGGCCGGCGGGACGACGAAGCAGACGAGCGACCATACAGGCTCATCATCAACGGGCTTCGCGACGGGCGAGCGGAGAAGCTTCGGGTACTCACTCCGTGGGGCCACAGCCACCCAGCCTACCGGCGCGTCATCGCGGTACGCGATCAGTCCCGGCGGCGGTCCCGCCGCCACCAGCTCCTTCATGCGCGCCTTTCGCACGTCGGCCGGCTTTGAGTCGTCGCCGAAATCCTGCTTTCCGCTCTCGCGGTAGTACATGCACCAGCAACCCCGCGCCATCGAGCAGCCCTTCGACTCGAATATCGTCTCAAAATCCGCCCATCGATCGGGCGTGAGCGGCACGACGTCGATCTCACTCATAGATCATCTTCCGCGTCATTCCGCCGTCAACAACAATATTCGCACCAGTCATGTAGTCATTCCCGGGGTCCGTGAGGAACAGGCACGCCCGCGCGATATCTTCGGGCCGCCCGACCCTCCCGGCGAAATGCTGCTCGTGGTCGGCCCGGCTGATCGCGTCGTAGTCGCCGGTTTCGATCCACCCGGGGCAGATGCAGTTCACCCGGATCCGGTCCGGCCCGAGCGACGCGGCAAGCGCGTGCGTGAGCGCCACCAGGCCGCCCTTGCTCGCCGCATACGCCTCCGAGTCGGGCTCGGACATGAGCGCGCGCGTTGAGGCGATGTTCACGATCGCTCCGCCCCCGCGTTCGCGCATCGAGCGCGCCGCCTGCCGGGCGCAGAGAAACGCGCCGCGCAGATTGGTCGCGATCACCTCGTCCCACGCGTCCACCGTGAGGTCGTACGGGCTCGCCGACCTGCCGAACCCTGCATTGTTGACGAGCGCGTCCACCCCGCCGTAGGTTCCCGTCGCATCGCGCACCATTCGTACGACCTCTTCAGGAATGCCGACGTCGGTTCGCACGAACCTCGCACTCCCCCCGGCCGCCACGATGTCGCCCTCCGTGCGCACGCCGGTGTCTTCGTCACGCTCGGCGATCACCACGCGCCACCGCGCCTCCGCGTAGGCAAGCGCCACGCACCGCCCGATTCCCCGCCCCGCCCCGGTCACGATCACCGTCTTTGCTTCCATGCGCCCATTCTACCTGCACGGTCGAGACGCGTCCCCGAAAGCGGCAAAACGTTGAAAACCCGTCAACCTGCTGTATATTAGAAAAAGACTCATCTATGTGGAGGCTGTCATGAACGGATGGTTGCGTACTTCAAAGGGGATGCTTGCGGCGGCAGGTGTCATGCTCCTTCTCGCCGGCTGCAGCTGGTTCGGCCGGGGCGCGACGGGCGGGATCTCCGTTGTCTTCACCGAGGGCGCAGTCGGTCCATTAGCCGGCGTGAGCGAGGCCCGCTTCTCCGAAACCAATGGCACGACGGTGCAGGGACTCTACTTCGGCGAGTTCGAGATTGCCGCCTACCACTACCGGCCCGGACAGAGCGTCCAGACCGAGGGCTTCGGCGGCCCGGGAAACAACGACTGGAGTCACTACGTCGTCCTGCAGAGCGGTCACCCGGATGCCCGCGACGTCGTTCTCTTCTCCAACGACGTAGTCGATGTCAACGCGCTTGACCCCGAAGGCGATCCCCAGGTTTCACGGGAGTACCTGAACACCGTGGGCACCTTTGATATCGACGTCCTGGAGTTCAACCTATACCGCAACGGCGTGATCATTGACAACGTCTACTACGGCGCGCACGCCGAGGGGAACGGGTTCGAAGGCGACCATCCGCTCTTCCGCTATCCGGAATGGTCCGACATCCCGCAGCACCACGCGACCACGCGGGTTGCAGGCTTCGAGACAAACGACCAGACGCATAACGTCATGTTCGTCCGCGACGACTGGTTCAGCGAGCCGGTCCTCGTGCGCCTTGAGCGCCCCGTAACGCAATACCAGGTAGCCTGGAGTTCGCAGCCGCTGTCCAACTTCCAGCGGGATATCCTCGTGAGCCTCGCGACCGACGGAACGACGCGTCGGTTCTACTCGAACCTCATCATCGTCCCGTACGGCCCGGTGCGCACGGTTGATCTCGCAGAGGGCGAAGAGGTGGCAGTCACGGTTCGGTTCGACTTCTCAGACGCGATCGACTTCTCTGAGGGCCGGACCGATCTCCAGACGATCCGCGACGTCCCGTGGCCGCAGCACCACGGGATCTACCTCTGGTTCAAGACCGACGAAGAGGGGATCCCCATGGGCCTCTCGGTGGAGTTCGACTGAGGAGGGCTCGGCCGGCGACCCTGTCGTCACCTGCTCCGTCAACCGCCGCTCCTGCATCGAGCGCGCTGCCGTCAGAGCGGTCACTGTGCTCGTCTCGTGCGGGATCGACCCCACACACACGCCCGCGGATGTCACGGTGGACGGCGCTACCGTCAACACGCGCCGCCATCCGTGCTACCCTGACCGCCACACCACAGGAGAACGAGATGCAGGATCTGGTATTGGCGATGGTAGCGCAGCACAGTCCGGTGGGCAGCACGGAGGAGAACCTCGCTCACACGGTTGACTGGGTCAGGTCGGCCCACGCGCAGGACGCGGACCTCGTCGTGCTGCCGGAGATCGGGATCACCGGTCACGCCGGGCATCCCGACATGGTGCGGGACGCCGAGTCGGTGCCCGGCGGGCCGGCTGAGCAGACCCTGACGAGTCTCGCCCGGGAGCTCGGGGTCCATATCTGTGCCGGCATATGCGAGAACGACCGGGGCATCTACTACAACACGCAACTCCTCGTCGGCCCTGAAGGCTACCAGGGCAAGCAGCGCAAGGTGCATCTCTCAGGCGACGAGTACTTTCACTTCCGGCACGGCACCGGATT
>SLST01000337.1 GCA_007130265.1 Spirochaetales bacterium | reverse complement strand
GTACGGTCCGGCCGACGGACTCGACGGGCTGCGGCGAAACGAGGCCTTTGTCGCGAAGGCGCGGGAGACGATAGGCGACGAGAGCGAGCTCATGCTCGACTGCTGGATGGCGTTCGACGTGGAGTACACCGTCCGGCTCGCCGAGACCTTGCGGCCGTACCGGCTGAAGTGGATGGAGGAGTGCCTCATCCCCGAGGATCTCGACGCCCATGTCGCGTTGCGCGAGCGGCTGCCGTGGCAGACGCTCGCCACGGGAGAGCACTGGTACACGCACGTGCCCTTCGGGTGGGCCGTGCGTCACGGCGTCGTGGATATCCTGCAGCCGGACATCAACTGGTGCGGCGGTATGACAACCGTGCAGAGGATCGCGGCGGCCGCCGACGCCGGCGGCGTACAGGTCATGCTGCACGGCGGTGGGAACTCTCCGTTCGGCCAGCACTTCACCTTCGCGACTCCCTCCTCACCGTGGTGCGAGTGCTTCGTCGCCGCGCCTCCCGGAATTCCTCCGGAGGAAGCCGCACGCCTGCCGGGACAGGCGGTCCCCCGCGACGGGTGGCTCGTGCCGTCGGATGCACCGGGCTTCGGGATCGACATACCGCCGCAGTGGATCACGCCGCGATGATCATCGACAGCCACTGCCACGCCTGGGAAGCCTGGCCCTACCGCCCACAGGTCCCCGACCCGGACTCGCGGGGCCGGGTGGAGCAGCTGCTGCACGAGATGGACCTGAACGGGGTGGACCGGGCCCTCGTCGTCTCGGCACAGATCGACCACAACCGGAAAAACAACGCCTACGTCGCCGAATGCGTTGCCCGTCATCCAAACCGCCTGGTTCAGGTTGCCGATCTCGACAGCTTCTGGTCTCGCTCCTACCGTACCGCCGGCGCGGAGGAGCGCCTGCGGACCATGGCCTCCCAATGGCCGATCGTCGGCTTCACGCACTACCTCGCCAAAGACGACGACGGCGGTTGGCTCGCCTCCGCCGACGGACAGGCGCTCTTCCGCGAAGCCGCGGCCCATCGCCTGCTCGCGAGCGTAAGCTGTTACCCTCACCAGCAGGAGTCGATCCGCCGCGCGGCCGACGCGTTTCCAGCCGTGCCGATCCTCTGTCATCATCTTGGTCACCCCAGCGCGAGCGATCCTGAGCCGCAGGACGGCCTGAAGGAGATACTCGCCACGGCGCGGTGCCGTAACGTCTTCATAAAGGTGTCGGGCTTCTCCTACGCGAGCGAGTCGACCTGGGACTTCCCTTTCTCCGACGTGCGCCGAATCGTCCGCGCACTCTACGAGCACTTCGGTCCCGATCGGCTCCTCTGGGGTTCGGACTACCCCGTCGTGCGCGGCCGGATGACCTATCGCCAGTCGATCGAGGTGGTGCGATCACACTGCGACTTCATTCCGCAGGCGGACAGAACGTCGATCCTCGGCCTGTCGCTCGAACGGCTGCTGTCAGGGCTGAGATAGCGCGGCGGCAGCATCCGCCGCCTCGTCCAGGGTGAGGGGCGCACCCGCCCCACGTGCGGCGCGGAAGGCTGCGTCGCCCAGGACGTCACGAGCGGTCGCGATGAAGGACGGCAGCACGTGCTGCACGACCGGCTCCCACACTGCTCCAAGGCCGGCGAGCGCAGCTTCGGCGGCACCGAATAGCTGTACGGCGCGCGAAGCACCGCCGTCGTGGAGCTCGAGCATCGCGATCCCCACGAGGCTCGACGCGACCTGGAGCCGTTGCCCGGATAGCCGCCGCAGGCGCAGGCTCTCGACGAGATGGTTGCGGGCCTCCGGCCGGCGGAGGGCCAGCTCCGCAAGACCCGTGCCGAACAGACTGTGGGCTATCATCGATGTGTCCTCGACGGCTCGAGAGTGCTCCAGACACTGCGAGTAGTACGATAGCGCGCCGGCATGGTTGCCTTCGGCGAGCTCGAGATGCCCCAGATTGTTGAGCGCGATGCCGGTGTTCCATCGGTCGCCCAGTTCGCGCGCGATCGCCAGGCTCTCCTCGTGGAACCGGCGCGCGCTCGCGTAGTCACGCTCTACGTAGGAAAGGAGTCCCATCGCGTTCGTCGCGATCGTCAGGCCCCATCTGTCGCCCATCTCCCGATCGATTTCCATGCTCTCTTCCAGGAGCGGGCGTGCCTGTACGTAGTCGCCCTGGTACATCGTCATAATCGCGAGATTGCACAGGGTCGCAGAGATGCCGTCGCGATCGGCGAGCTCGCGACGCATGACCAGGCTTTGCTCGAACAATGCGCGCGCGCCGGCGAAATCGGTCTGTCGCGACGCGGCGTTCCCAAGATGATTGAGCGCGAGCGCGACACTGGGCGTGTCGCCGAACTCGCGCGCGAGCGCCAGGCCTTCCTGCAGCGGCCCGGTCGCAGTCGCATACTCGCCCTTGCGCAGGAGTATCACCCCGGTCTCGATCAGGATCCGGGCCAGGAACCGACGGTCGCCGGACGTCACGCACGCTACCCGGGCGAGAGCGAGCCAGTTTTGAGCCGAGTCCAGATCGCCACGAACACGAAAGAGCTGCCCGAGCGCGAACAGCGCCGCCTGCCGCGCTGCCGGGTCGTTCACCTGCTCCGCGAGCTCCAGCGTGGACCCGTAGTCCGCCTCTGCCTCGGTCCACGCCCCGGTCAGCTGCAGGACCTCGGCTCGTCGCATGCGGATCTCGATCCGCTCCCGGGCGTCGGTCAGGATCGAGAGGAGCAACCCGTAGTGAGTTACCGCAACGTCGTTTGCATAGGTCCTCTGCGCCGTCTCTGCCGCCCTGCGGAGGTAGATGAGCTGTTTCTCCGTGTCCGCACTGCGTCCGTAGTGAAACGCGAGGGCCTCCACCGGTGGAGCGTCGGCGTACTCCGACTCGAGGAACGCTGCGAGTCGTCTGTGCAGACCGGCCCGGACTGCATACGGCAAACTCTCGTACGTTACCTCATGAATGACCACATGCCGGAACAGATGCCGCCGGTCAGGCCCCGTCGTGTCGCCGGTCGTGATCCGCATCCTCTGCAGGACGTCCAGCGCCGCGTCTACCTGCGCGGAATCGCCGAGCTCCGGGCAATAGCCGGTGAGCCAGCGCGCACTGAACGACCGCCCGATCACGCTCGCCGCGCGGAGAATCGTTCGTTGCGTGCCGGTGAGCTGGTCGATGCGGCTCAGAATCAGCCGATGCAGGTTCTCCGGCAGATCCATGCTCTGGGCGGCCAACGGGTCGAGGGGATCGACTCCGCGATCGTGCAGGTAGTTGAGCAGCTCCTCCAGGTAAAACGGATTTCCCTGCGAGCGATCCACTAGCCGTCGCATGAGATTCGGCGGAACCGCCGCCGCGCGCTCGGGGTAGAGCTGAGCGAGCTTGCTGCGGATCACGTGTTCGGCCTCGTCCGGCGTCAACTCGGGAAGCGAGATCCTGGTGAAGTGCGGCAGAGCCTCCAGCCGCGGAGCCTGCATGCGTGGTATCTCCGGCGGACGGCAGGCTACCACGAAGCACACGGGGTGCTCCGCGAGCGCGGCGGCAAGCTCGACGAGCAGATCGTGCGACAGCTCGTCAAGCCAGTGCGCGTCCTCGATGACGATCAGGAGCGGTTCCTCACGCGTCGCGGCCGCCATGCACTCCAGGAGCGTGGCGTGCAGGAGGTGCCGCCGGGCCTTCGGCTCGAGCCCCCGCGTGAGGTCGTTGTCCGGAATCGCTATGTCCATGAGCGTACCGAGCAGCGGCAGTGCGTTCGTACCCGACGGAGCCAGGTCCTCGATCGCGGCCTGAAGCGTGCGCACCTGCCGGCGAACCGGAGCGGACGAATCGACGTCGAAGAAGGCGCTCAAGACAGGCTTCCACGCAAAGTACGGTGTGTTGACGCCGTCGGATCGACAAGCTCCCCCGTACCCGGCGAAGCCCTTAGCGCGGGCGCTGCGGATAGCCTCCGCGACGAGCCGAGACTTCCCCATGCCTGCCTCGGCTACGATCCCCACTACCTGCGCGCTGCCTCCGAGCGCGAGGTCGAGCTTCCGGTTCAGGAGCGCGAGCTCGGCGTCCCTTCCGACCATGGGCAGCTCAAAGACCGGCTCCTCGAGCCGAACGAAGCGCTGCCTCACCGGCCGTGACACCGCATACACGGGGACCGGATGGGATCTGCCGCGCACTGGTACCGACGAGCGCGGCTCCGCGATGAACCCTCCGCTCAGCGCCGCATGCACGTACCCGCTGACCAGTACTTCACCCGACCCCGCCGCGCTCATGAGCCGTGCAGCGAGATTGACGTCGTCGCCGAGCGCGCCGAAGGTGCGCCGCGTTGGTCCACCAAGGGCGCCCACTCGCATAGTGCCGTGGGCGATTCCCACCTGCAGGGGAACCGGGCTGCCGGATCTCAAAGCACAGGCCGCCTTCACCGCGCGCAGCGCATCGTCCTCATGGGCTCGAAGAGCCCCGAAGTTGATGTAGGCGCAAGTGCCGTCGTCGCCGGTGGTGACATCCATGAGCGCGCCGTCGTGGTGACCGGCGATCCGTTGCAGCGTTCGAACGATCGCATCGAGCTCCGTCTCCGCGGAGTCGGACTCGAAGTCGATGCCGGAGAACCTCGCGAACAGAGCCACGCACGGTCGGAACTCGGTGGCGAACGCGCCCTGACCGGCTGCCTCTCGCTCGAGCACGCGGGCGTGGACAAAGCGACGAAGCACGGACTCGTCGGCGATGACCGGCGGACGATCCGCCGGCCGGCTATCGGCCTCCGGCTCCCGGTCGCCCGGACCCACCTGCCGTATCACTGCGAACCTCTTGCCGCTGCGATCATCCGTACGCCAGTCGTCGACGAGC
>SLST01000610.1 GCA_007130265.1 Spirochaetales bacterium | reverse complement strand
GCCGTGGGCGAATCCGACCGCATGGCACCTGGACAACCCGTACTGGTCGTTCTACAGCCGTGAGGCCATCAGCATCTGGATCGCGCTCGACGATGCGACCGAGGCGAACGGCTGCATGTGCTACCTGCCCGGGACGCACAAGCGCGCGGAGTTCGAGCGCAACGTTCCCATCTCACCGAGCATCGGCAAGCTCTTCAAGGCGTACCCGGAGTGGAGGACGATGGAGCCGGTCGTCGGAACGATGAAGCGCGGCGACTGCGGATTCCACAACGGACTCACCGCTCACGGAGCCGGCGCGAACATGACTCCCGGGTACCGACGCGCGATGACGTGCGGCTATATGCCCGACGGCTCGACCTTCAACGGCCAGAAGAATATCTTGCCCACCGACTACTTCGACTCGCTCGAGGTAGGCGATGTGCTCGACAACGACGAGCTCAATCCGCTCGTCTGGCCGCAGTAGGGCATCAGCAGACGCGTACCACGGGGATCCCGACCAGCTTCCCGAGCTTCTCGAGGGTTGCCCCGTGGTGTCCGATCCCGATCGCACAGTGGTGGCTCGGTCCCGCCTTCGACCACGACTCGATGAACCGCTTCGCGCCTACGGAGAAGCGGTAGCGGCTGTTGGTGTTGCCTATGTGCAGGACCGGGCCCGGCACGCTCTCGCCCTCCGCGATCAGCAGGAAGACCCCGTCGTTGTTCTGGCAGACGGAGAGCAGCGTGACCGGCCCGTGCTTCACGCTCATCTGGATCGACAGTCCCTTGCCGGGCTTGCCGTGGTAGACCGGCAGCGGGACGAGTCCTACGCGTCCCTCGGCGATCGCGAAGTGCGCCGGCCCGTCATGCCCGAGCATCACGATGTCGTCGTTGAAGTCCATCGCGTAGAACTCGCTGAACGACCCGCCGGCGTCGAGGCTGTCCATGATCTTCATCGCCTGCGCGTTCTTCACTTCACATTCGCCGGCCACCGGCACGTGGCGGCCGGTCAGGAGGGTATTGCCCGGGATGATCGACGTGATGATGTTCTCGTGCGCGCCGCCGGGGCTGCCCTCGTAGTAGTAGGCGAGCGATCCAAGGCCGTGCCGTTCGACGAGGCGGTCGAGGGCGACCGAGGTGCGCGCCGCCCGGTCGAGCTCGGCGTCCTCGCATTCGGGGTCGACCTCGAAGGCGCTGCGGAACTCGTCGATCTTCGCGCGCGCCTCTGCATCGCTGACCCGAGCGCGCAGATCTGCGAGCTCTTCGATCTCCAGCAGGTCGATCTTCGTGCCGAAGGTGGTGGCCTGCATCGTCATGTCCGTGTAGACGTCGAGCATGCCCATATAGTAGTGGCCCATGACGCCCAGGTGGTTCTCATGCATCGCACGACGCGTCCGTGCCGCGGCGACCCACCCGGCGAGCTCGGCCCAGCATTCCTCGTCCTGGAAGTGACCGGTCACCAGGTGGAAGTCGACTTCCGCACGCCCGAGCACGCTTGCGATCTCCGGGACCGAGCAGGCCTGGCAGTGGGCGAGCCACTCGCCGGTCATCACACCGCGGTCGCCGAGCGCGTTGAACCGTTCGTAGTCGATCGCCGGCACCGGCTGCATGTTGATGACGACGACCGGAACGCGAGCCTTCTGGACTACCGGCAGCACGGTCGAGCTGAGCGCGTAGGTGCTGATGAAGAGGAAGATGATCTCCACGTCGCGCTGTGCGAAGAGGTCGCCCGCCTCTTCCGCCTTCGCCGGCGTATCCACCAACCCGGCGGACACGATTTGCGCGCCCGACCTCCGAAGCCGCGTGTGGATCTCGCCAAGGTATCCCTCGAGCCGAGCCTTCAGGCCGTCGAACTGCGGCCAGTAGGTGTCGAGCCCGATGCCAAACAGGCCGACGTTGACATTCTCCGGTACGGCACTATCCACGGTTCTTCCTCTCCACGCGCTTTCCGAACGGCATGAGCGACAGCTGCGCGAGCTTCAGGCTCTGCCGCGCGAAGGGCAGTCCGATTATCGTTATCGCGTAGGTGATGCCCACCGCGAGGTTCGCGAGCGCGAGCTCGATGCCGCCGAAGACGAGCCAGAGAATGTTGGCGATGAGACTCACGCCCGAGCGGTCCTCGTCGACTATTCGTTTTCCGAAGGGGGCGAACTGAAGGGAGGCGAGCTTGAAGCACTGCTTTGCGATCGGGATGCCGACTATGGTCAGAAACCAGAGGATCCCGGCGAGCATCCAGAGCAGGGCGAGCGGCAACCCGCCAAGGAGAAACCAGAACACATTTCCAATAAACGACATAGCGCGCTACTCCTCGTCGCACGATACCGCATTCGAGTTGTCGGGTCGAGAGCTTTCTCGCTACTATTGGCGACGGAGTGCTTCGTGAGACTGTACATCATCAGACATGCCGACCCCGACTACGCCAACGACACCATCACCCCCACCGGCCACCAGGAAGCCGCTGCCCTCGCGCGGCGCCTCGACGCGATCGGTCTCGACCGGATCTACTGCTCACCCTTGGGGCGTGCCCGCGCGACGATGCAGTACACCGCGGACCTCACGGGGATAGCTGCGGTTATCGAGCCCTGGACGGCGGAGCTGCCCTGGCGCATCACGACCGAGGCCTCTCCCCACGCCACGTGGAACATTGACGGCCATCTTCTGCGCACGCTTCCCTGTCCCGAGTGGGACCACGGA
Source organism: Spirochaetales bacterium (assembly GCA_007130265.1). GTDB lineage: Bacteria > Spirochaetota > Spirochaetia > DSM-27196 > SLST01 > SLST01. The sequence continues at coordinate 2,178 of SLST01000610.1, read as the reverse complement.
GTCCAGCACTTTCCTCAGCTCGCGCGGCTCGGACGCGTTGAGAGCGATCCTCCTCAGCCGCAGGCCTACGAGGCGCTGTGCGCGGCAAGCGACGAGTTTCTCGCCTCGCTCGGGTACGAGCGCGAGGGAGTCCGCTACCGGGTCGTTCGGCCGAACACCGAACGGGTCGCGGTTTTCTGTCACGGCGGTCTCGGGCTCACCTGGCTGAGCCACCTGCTCCATGTTCCGCTCGCGGTCGCGTGGAGCAGTTTCTTCCTCTGGCCGAGCTCGGTGACGACGATCCTGATGGACGAACGGGTTCCCGGAGTCGCGACGCCGCGCTGCATCGGTCTTGCCGAGACCGCCCACCTCTACGCCGAGGGCCTCGAACCGACTCCGGCGGGCATCGTGGCAAACACAGACTAGACGGTCCGGCGCTCTCCCACGGTTGCACTACTTGTGGCACTCCCTGTGGCACTCCCGGCCGCGAACGGGTATACAGTAGCTACCGGAGGCGAAGATGGCAGGCAGTATCGAGCTGCGAGAGGTGACGTTCGACAACCTCCACGCGGTGTGCGCGCTGAGCGCAACCCTGACGCCGGGGCAGAAGGAGTGCGTCGCGGACAACGTCGTCTCGGTCGCCCAGGGGCTTCTCGCGGAGAACGCCTGGATGCGAGCCGTCTACAGCGAGGGGTCACCGGTCGGCTTCATCATGGTGGACACGCACTTCGCAGACGCTCCTGAAGAGGACCATCGCGCCTGTTTTCTCTGGCGGTTCATGATCGCTCGGGCATGGCAGCGCACGGGCCTCGGGTCGGCCGCACTCGGCCTGGTCATCGAGGCGTTTCGCGCCCACGGGTACCGCGTGCTCTACACTTCGTGCGAGGTCGAGAACGACGAGAGTCCGCTTGGGTTCTATCTCGGGCACGGGTTCGAGAATACCGGCGAGACGGACGAGGGTGGCGAGGAGATTCTGCGGCTTTCTCTGTCCGACGCGCCGCCGGCGCGCCCGATGCTTCCCATGGCGCCGCGGATCGCGCTGGTGACCGTCTGGACCGACGAGATGGAGCCGATGAAGCGGTTCTACACGGAGACGCTCGGGTTTCTCGTGAAGAACGATCTGGGCGAGTACGTGGAACTGGAGCACAACGGGGTGCGTTTCGCGATCTGCCGTCGTGCCGTGATGGAGAGTCACAGCGACGCATTTTCCGTGCGGCCGGCCGGTCAGCGCTTCGAGCTCGCCTTTCCGTGCAGCTCGCGGTCCGACGTCGACGCGACGTACGAGAGCCTCATCGCAGCCGGCGCAGGGCCCGTCGCCGGGCCGCAGGATATGCCGTGGAACCAGCGGACTGCGCTCTTCTCCGATCCCGACGGGAACATCCACGAGGTGTTCGCCGACCTCCGAAGTGGCGAACAGGAAGGAGACGACTGATGCCGACCACCATCCCGCATGATCTCTACGGCGTACCGTGGATCAGGCGCAACGATCGCAACCCGCTTCTCTGCCCTGATGATGTTCCCTACCCGAGCTCGCTCACCTTTAACGCCGGCGTGGCGAAGTACGAAGGTCGCTACGTCATGGTCTTCCGCAACGACTACTTCCCTGACAATGATCCGGCAAGGCCCGGTACGACCGACCTCGGCTTCGCCGAGAGCCCTGACGGGATCAGCTGGAGCGTCAGGCCGACGCCCTTTCTGTCCGCCGGTCGGGCTCGCGAGGCAGGCGGCGCCTTCTATGCGAACCGCGGCGCCGAGGTCGTGCAGCGGATCTACGACCCGCGCATCACGATCGTCGACGGCAGGCCGTACATCTGCTTCGCGATGGACACGGCTCACGGGGTGCGATCCGGGATCGCCACGACGAGCGACTTCGAGAGCTTCGAAATCCTCTCGATCTCGGCGCCCGAGAACCGCAACACGGTGCTCTTCCCGGAGCGCGTGGGCGGCGATTTCGTCCGGCTCGAGCGCCCTTTCCCCGTCTACTCGCGCCCCGAAGCAGAGGCCTTCGACGTCTGGATCGCCCGCTCGGCCGATCTCCTGCGCTGGGGAGACCACGATCTCGTGCTCGCAGTGGAGGACGTGCCGTTCTCCAACCGCAAGATCGGTCCCGGCGCACCGCCGCTACGCACGCCAAAAGGCTGGCTTACCACCTTCCACGCGGTCGACTACGACGAGTCGCGCGGGAAGAACGGGTGGGAG